>DATBPW010000188.1:0-1752 GCA_036561125.1 Ramlibacter sp.
CAACATGAAGGGCTTCGAAGCGGCCGTCGAATCGAAGCCGGACGAAATCGTCGTCTTCGGGGCCGCGAGCGAAAAGTTCAGCCAGCGCAATATCAACTGCTCGATCGCGGAATCGATCGAACGCTTCGCACCCGTCGTCGAAGCGGCGCGCAAGCGCAACATCCACGTGCGCGGCGCGATCTCCACGGCGGTGGGTTGCCCGTACGAAGGCGAGATCGCACCCGAGCGCGTCGAGCTGGTCGCGCGCCTGATGAAGGAGATCGGCGTGCAGCATTGCGGCGTCGCCGACACGATCGGCGTCGGCACGCCGCTGAAGGTGCAGCGCGCGATGGAAGCCGCGCTGAAGCACTACGCCATCGACGACGTCTCGGGGCACTTCCACGACACCTACGGCCAGGCACTGGCCAACACGATGGCGTCGCTGGAGATGGGCGTGTGGCAGTTCGACGCGTCGTGCGCGGGCCTGGGCGGCTGCCCGTACGCGAAGGGCGCGACCGGCAACGTCGCGACCGAGGATGTGGTCTACATGTTGCAGGGCCTGGGCATCGAGACCGGCATCGACCTCGACAAGCTGATCGATGCCGGCAAGTACATCAGCGACTATTTGAAGCGCCAACCGAACTCGCGCGCGGCCACCGCGATCCTGAACAAGCGGGCCGCGTGATGTGCGGTGCGGAACTCACGTCATTGCCCGAAGGCGTGCAGCGCGTCGCGCGCGCCCTGCAGGAAAAAGGCCATCCGCATTCGCCCGTGATGCTCGACGACGCGGCGCGCACGGCGCAGCAGGCGGCCGATGCGCTGGGCATCCATGTCGGGCAGATCGCCAAGAGCATCATCTTCCGCCGCAAGTCCGACGACGCGGCCGTGCTCGTGATCACGTCGGGCGACCGGCGTGTCGACGAGAAGAAGGTCGATGCGATCGTCGGCAAGACGGGGCGTGCCGACGCCGACTTCGTCAAGGCGAAGACCGGCTATTCGATCGGCGGCGTGTCGCCGGTGGCGCATGCCACGCCGCCCGTGACGCTGATCGACCGCGAGCTGTTCCGCTTCGACGAGATCTGGGCCGCCGCGGGCCATCCGCACGGCGTGTTCAAGCTGAAGCCGCACGACCTCGAGCGGCTCACCGGCGCGCCGGTGGCGGACGTGGTGCAGGACGCGAAAGCTTGAATTCGACTCGCGAGCTGCTGCGCAAACACGCGCGCCGCGTCGCCGCGGGCCAGGTGGCCGCGGTGCCTTCGCCGTGCGTGTCGGTGTGCCGCATGGACATGGACACGGGCCTGTGCGAAGGCTGCCTGCGCACGCTCGACGAAATCGCCGCGTGGGGCCGCATGGGCGACGACGACAAGCGCGAGGTGTGGACGCAGATCGCGCATCGGCTCGACGACCAGGAGGCTGCCCAGTGAAACGCATCACCTGCTATCTCGACTTCATCTCGCCGTACGCGTCCCTCGCGTTCGAGCATCTGCCCCGGGCGCTCGAAGGGCTGTCGTACGAGACGGAATACAAGCCGGTGCTGTTCGCCGCGCTCCTGAAGGCGAACGGCCAGCTCGGCCCCGCCGAGATTCCCGGCAAGCGCGACTGGACCTATCGGCAGGTGCTGTGGATCGCGCGCACGCATGGCATCGAGATGCAGATGCCCGCGTCGCACCCGTTCAATCCGCTCGCGCTGCTGCGCCTGGCGCTCGCCTGCGGCGACAAGGGCGCGATCAATCGCTACGTCGCCGAGACGGTGTTTCGCCACGTGTGGCGCGG
>DATBPW010000189.1:0-2045 GCA_036561125.1 Ramlibacter sp.
ACTCAGGTCGACGCCGGCCACTCCGATGCTGGAAAATCCAAGCTCATCGGCCCAGCGCCGGATATCCGCCGAAAGACGAGAGCCATCCAACTGAACGCCATCGAAAGCCACTCGCCGATTGTAGGAAGCACCGTGCGCGCCATCGCGTGGCCCACGGAAGAAGCCACGCGCGCGTATGCGGCGCAACTGGCCGCGCATCCGGCCATCGGCAACGCCTTCATCGAGCTGCACGGCGAGCTGGGCGCCGGCAAGACGACCTTCGTGCGCCACCTGCTGCGCGCGCTGGGCGTGCACGAGCGCATCAAGAGCCCGACGTACACCGTGATGGAGCCGCACGAGGCCGGCGCGCTCGCCATCTACCACTTCGACTTCTACCGCTTCAACGACCCGCGCGAGTGGGAGGACGCCGGCTTTCGCGAGGTCTTCGCGGGGCCGGGACTGAAGATCGCCGAATGGCCCGAGAAGGCCGCGGGCCTGCTGCCGCAAGCCGACCTGGTCCTCCGCATCGAGGCCGACCCCGACGAGACGCGGCATGTCTCGCTGCATGCGCAGACGCCCGTCGGCATGGAGTTGATGCAGCCATGAAGCGGCGCGACCTCATCAAGGCCGGCCCCGTGGTGCTGCTGCTCGGCGCGGCGCAGATCGCGCGCGGCGCGACCGTGGTGGCCGTGCGTGTTTGGCCCGCGCCCGAGTACTCGCGCGTGACGATCGAATCGGACGGCGCGCTGACGTCGACCCAGACGCCGCTGCACGCGCCGCCGGGTCTCGCCATCGACATCAACGGCCTCGACCTCAGCCCGCAACTCAAGGAGCTCGTGGGCAAGGTCCGCGCCGACGACCCGTTCATCGCCGGCATCCGCGCGTCGCAACATGCACCGGGCGTCGTGCGGCTGATCGTGGACCTGAAGCAGGCCGCGTCGCCGCAGGTCTTCACGTTGCAACCGGTCGCCGCGTACAAGAATCGCCTGGTGATCGACTTCTACCCGGTCAAGGAGGCCGACCCGCTCGAGGCATTGATCCGCGAGCGCATGAAGGACCGCCCGCCGCCGCAGCCCTCGCCCGCGAGCGACCCGCTGGGCGAACTGATCGCGCAGCAGAAGCTCGACCGCAAGCCCGCGCCGCCGACGCCGTTCGACCTGGCGCCCGTGAAGAAGCCCGAGAAGACCGATCGCCTGATCATCATCGCGCTCGACCCCGGCCACGGCGGCGAAGACCCGGGGGCCACCGGCCCGTCCGGCACGCACGAGAAGGACGTGGTGCTGCAGATCGCGCAGCGCCTGAAGGCCCGCATCAACGAAAGCGCGATGAACGGCAACCCGATGCGCGCCTACATGACGCGCGACGCCGACTTCTTCGTGCCGCTGCACATGCGCGTGGAAAAAGCGCGGCGCGTGCAGGCCGACCTGTTCGTGAGCATCCACGCCGATGCGTTCCTCACGCCCACCGCGCGCGGCGCGAGCGTCTTCGCGCTGAGCGAGAGCGGCGCGTCGAGCAGCGCGGCGCGCTGGCTCGCGAACAAGGAGAACCAGGCCGACCTGATCGGCGGCGTGAACTTCAAGACGGCCGACCGGCAGGTGGCGCACGCGCTGCTGGACATGAGCACCACGGCGCAGATCAAGGACAGCATGAAGCTCGGCGGCGCGCTGCTCGGCGAAATGGGCGCCCTCGGCAAGCTGCACAAGGGCATGGTGGAACAGGCGGGCTTCGCCGTGCTGAAGGCGCCCGACATCCCGAGCGTGCTGATCGAAACGGCGTTCATCAGCAACCCTGACGAAGAGCAGCGCCTGCGCAGCGACGCCTACCAGGACGAACTGGCCGACGCGATCATGCGCGGCATCCACCGGTACTTTGCGGCGAACCCGCCGCTGGCCAGAAGCCGGACGGTCTAGACCGCTTCGGTGCGCCTTTCCAGCCAGGCAAGCGCGTCGCCCTTGACGAGCGGCGCGAGGCGCGCGCGCACCGTCGCGTGATACTCGTTCAGCCACGCGATCTCGTCGGGCCGCATCAGCGACTTGTCGATGCAGCGCGTGTCGATCGGGCACAGC
>DATBPW010000190.1:0-9488 GCA_036561125.1 Ramlibacter sp.
GTAGGGCATCCACCGGCCTGAGCCAGGGCACGATCGCCATGTGCAACGAGTGGTGTGCAACGAGCGTGCCCTGTCCCCGGATGCCGAGTGCCCCGATCACGGAAGTAAAGGAGGAGCTCGTCGTTGCCGTTCAGGCAACGACGGCGGAGGACATGGAGTGATCGGGGTACCCGGCATCCGGGGACGAGGCACAGCTGTTGCACGCAACGCGTTGTGTGCGACGAGCGTGCCCAAGCCCAGGCCGGTGGATGCCCTCCACCCGCAGGTAAAGGCGGAGCTCGTCTTGCGCGGCGTAGGCCGCGCATGACGGCGGGGGACACGGAGGGTGGAGGGCATCCGCCGGCCTGGGCCCGCGCCCGGCTCGCAAACACCTAGGTCTTCATCGCATCCAGCGAAAACCCGGCGATCTGCTTGTACTCGTCGGAGAGGCGGCGCAGTTCCTCTTCGCTGATCACGTCGTCGAGCTTGCCGAAGGGCTGGCCGCCGGTGAGTTCGTCGACCTTCATGATGATGTAGTCGGGCGGCACGGTGCGGTTGGTCTCGACGATGCGCGCGGTCGCGGGCAGGCGGCGGCGCTCGTACTCCTCCAGCGCCCAGAGCGGGTCCTTCGACGATGCGAGCAGTTCGGCGAGCACGCGTGCGTCGATCAGCGCCTGCGCCGACCCGTTGGAGCCGCGCGGGTACATCGGGTGCGCAGCGTCACCGAGCAGCGTGACGCGCCCGAAGGTCCACTTGGGCACCGGGTCCTTGTCGACCATCGGGTATTCGAAGATCGTGGCCGCGCCTTCGATCAGCGCCGGCACGTCGAGCCAGTCGAAGCGCCAGTCCTTGAAGATGCCGACGCAGTCGGCGGGCCGGCCCGGCTGGTTCCAGTCGTTCATCGGCGAGCCTTCGCGGCGGATCTCCGCGACCCAGTTGACGAGCTGGTTGCCTTGGCCGTCGACGTTGTCGGCAATCGGGTAGATCACCATCTTGCCGGTATCGATCGAGCCGATGCGCAGGTAGCTCTTGCCGGTGAGGATCGGCTTGTGCACGGTGACGCCGCGCCACGTGTTGATGCCGCCGAAGGCGAGCTGCTCGGCCGGGTAGAACTCGCGGCGCAGCGTGGAGTTCACGCCGTCGCAGGCGATGACGATGTCGGCTTCCGCCGGCGGCAGCTCGACGCCCGCGCTCGACTTGAAGCGCAGCACGGCGTGCGACGCGCCCTGCTCCATGCCGACGCACCGATGATCGAGATGGACCCGGGCCGCGCCGAGGCGCTCGAGCGCGGCGCGATACAGGATCCCGTGCAGCTTGCCGCGATGCAGGCCGATCTCCGGCAGCGTGTAGCCCGCGTGGCGCCCGCGCTTTTCGCTGTAGATGAACTGGCCCCAGCGGTTGCAGAAGACGCTCTCGAGGTTCTCGATGCCGGCGGCTTCGAGCGGTTCCTGCAGGCGAAGCAGCGCGAGTTCGCGCATCGCGTGCGGCAGGAGCGTGATGCCGACGCCGATCTCGCGCACCGCCGGCACGCTCTCGTACACGTCGCACGCGATGCCCACGCGATGCAGCGACAGCGCGAGGGCGAGCCCGCCGATTCCGCCGCCGACCACTGCAATGCGCATGCGCTATTCCGCCGTGATGCCTTGTTGCTTGATCACGCGCGCCCAGCGGTCGGCGTCCTGCGCGACGAGCTGGCCGAACTCCTGCGGTGTGCTGGTCGCCGGGTCCATGCCTTGCGTCTCGAAGGCCGTGCGCACGTCGGACGACGCGAGGATGTCGTGCAGGTCATGGTTGATCGCCTGCACGAACGCCGGCGGCGTGCCCGCCGGCGCGAACACGCCGTACCACATGTCGACGCTCTCCTTGCCCGCACCCGCTTCTTCGAGCGTCGGCACTTGCGGCAGCAACGGATGCCGCTTGGCGCTGCCGATGGCCAAAGCAGTGAGCTTGCCCGCACGCACCTGGCCGAGCGCGACGTGGATCGGCAGGAAGCCGACGTCCACTTGCCCGCCGATCAGGTCCTGCACGGCCGGCGCGGTGCCGCGATAGGGGATGTGCGTGATGAACACGTGGTTCGTCGCCTTGAACAGTTCCATCGCGAGGTGGTGCGGCGTGCCGACACCGGGGCTCGCGTAGTTGATCTTGCCGGGGCGCCGGCGCGCCGCGTCGACCAGGTCCTTTGCCGTCTTGAAGCCGGTGCGCGGGTTCGCCACCAGCACGAGCTGCCCCCAGCTCGTGAGCGAAACCGGCACGAGGTCCTTCACGGGATCGAACGGCAGCTTCGGGTACAGGCTGCGGTTCATCACGAGCGTGTTCACCGACACGAGCAGCGTCGATTCGTTCGGCGGCGAGTGCACGACGATCTCGGTGCCGATGTTGCCCGACGCGCCGGGCCGGTTGTCGACGACGACCGGCCGCCCGAGGCGTTCGGCGAGCTTGGGCCCGACGGTGCGCGCGATGAGGTCGATGCCGGTGCCGGGCGTGAACGGCACCACCAGTCGCAGCGGCCCGGTGGCGGCCGTGGCAGGTTGTGAGAACGATGCAGGGGCAGCGGCCGCGCCGAGGGCCGCGAGCGCCGCGCGGCGCGTGATGCGAAGCATGGGAATTTCGCCGGTTCAGTAGGTATGCTAACCATTATCCCGGCGCGCGGCCGGGGCACAATCCAAGCATTCCCTGAAAGAGAAAGCATCCGTGTCCGCGAAGCTGCCCGCCACCCTCTCGCGCCTCTACGCCCGGCCGGGCTTCCTGCTGCGCCGCGCGCACCAGATCTCCGCGGCGGTGTTCGAGGACGAGTGCCGCGACCTCGGCCTGACGCCGGCGCAGTTCGGCGCGCTCACGGTGCTCAAGACCCATCCCGGCCTCGGCCAATCGAGCCTGGCGCGCGCGCTGGGTTTCGACAAGGTCACGGTGCTGCGCGTGCTGCGCGGCCTGCAGGCGCGCGGCCTCGTCGAGCGCGAGCCGGCGCCCGACAACCGCCGCAACATGTGCGTATCGCTCACGCGAAAAGGCGCGGGCCTGCTGGCGCAGGCACAGCGCCCGGCCGAACGCGCGTACAAGCGGCTGCTGGCACCGCTGGACCGCGAACAGCAGGAGCAGCTCGTGCACCTGCTGCAACTGCTCACCGGTGAACTCGAGGACGATGCACGCGCGGCTTTCGTGCCGCCCGGGCGCTAGGCGTTCTTCGCCTCGATGCCCCAGCGCGTGAGCGCTTCGTCGTCGCTCACGCGCGCATCGACCCACTGCGCGCCCTGCGGCGTGTGCTCCTTCTTCCAGAACGGCGCCTGCGTCTTGAGGTAGTCCATCAGGAACTCGCAGGCCTGGAAACTCTGGTGCCGATGCGCCGACGTCACGGCGACCATCACGATCTGCTCGCCCGGCTTCAGCTCGCCGACGCGATGGATCACGCGCACGCCGAAGATGTCGAAGCGCCGCTGCGCCTCGTCGACCATCGCCTCGATCGCACGCTCGGTCATGCCCGGATAGTGCTCGAGCTCCATCGCCGCCACGCCACCCGAGCTGCGCACGGTGCCGACGAAGCTGCACACCGCGCCGACGCGGCCGTCGCTGCCCTGCAGCGCGGCGCATTCGTGCGACAGGTCGAAGTCCTCGTGCTGGACCGAGACACGCGGGGGCATCGTCAGCCCCCGGTCACCGGCGGGAAAAACGCGACTTCGCTGCCGTCGCGCAATTCGGCGGCCTCGGGCGTCATCACGTGGTCGAGCGCGACGCGCACGGCCTTGCCACGCGCGAGCGCCTGCGCATAGGCGCCGCCGCGCGCGATGAGTTCGTCGCGCAATGCCGCGCAGGTCGCGGCCTTCGTTTCGACCGTTTCGCTGCCCTGCCCCACGGCTTCGCGGATCGAGGCGAAATATTTCACGTTCACCTTCACGCGAGCAACTCCGCGAGCGGGATGAACGACACCGCATCGCCGCGCGCGATCGTGCGGCCGGGCGGGTTGTCGACGAGGCCGTCGGCCCACACGGCGGAGGTCAGCACGCCCGAGCTCTGGTTGGGGAACAGCTCGACGCCGCTTTCGGCGTTGCGGCGTACGCGCAGGAACTCGCGGCGCTTGTCCGCGCGCGGCAGAGTGAAATGCGCGGGCAGCTGGATCGGTCGCGGCGCGACATTCGTGGCGCCTTGCAGCCGCAGCAGGAACGGCCGCACCAGCAGCAGGAACGTGACGAAGCTCGATACGGGGTTGCCCGGCAGGCCAATGAAGTGCGCGTCGATCACTCGCCCGTAAGCGAAAGGTTTGCCCGGCTTCATGGCGATCTGCCACAGGTCGAGCGTGCCGAGCGCTTGCACGGCCGGCTTGATGTGGTCTTCTTCGCCCACCGACACGCCGCCGCTCGTGAGGATCAGGTCGTGGCCTTGCGCGGCGCGCGCGAGCGCATCGAGCGTCGCCTGGCGGTTGTCGGGCACGATGCCGAGGTCGCTGACCTCGCAGCCGAGCCGCATCAGCAGCGCACGCAGGAAGAAGCGGTTGCTGTTGTAGATCGCGCCCGGTTTCATCTTTTCGGGCGCGACTTCACCGGGCATCACCAACTCGTCGCCCGTGGAGAACAGCGCCACGCGCGGACGCTGCGCGACTTCGAGCTTGGCGCAACCGATGCTCGCCGCGAGACCGAGCGATGCGGGCGTGAGGCGGTCGCCCTTTGCGAGCACGATGGCGCCCAGCTTCACGTCCTCGCCGCTGCGGCGGATCCACTGCCCGCGTTCGGGCACGCGCAGGATCGTGACGCGGCCATCGTCATGGGCCTGCGTGTCTTCCTGCATCACGATCGCATCGGCGCCTTCGGGCACCGGAGCGCCGGTGAAGATACGGGCGGCGGTGGCGGGTTGCAGCGGCTGCGCGGCGCTGCCTGCGGGAATGCGCTGGCTCACCGGCAGCGCCACGCCTTCGTCGGGAATCTCCCCGGCGCGCACGGCGTAGCCGTCCATCGAGCTGTTGTCCTGCGGCGGCACCTGCAACGGCGAGACGAGGTCGCACGCGAGCACGCGGCCGTCCGCGTCGAAAGTCGACACGGCTTGCGTGCCGGCCAGCGGCTGCGCGTGGGTGAGCAGTTGCGCGAGCGCGTCCTCCAGGGGACGCAGCGCGGGTCTCATAGGTATCTCTCGGGAACGTAGTCGAAACGTTCGCGATTTTGCTCCAGCCACTGCGCGATGCCGGAGGGGTCGTTCAGGTCGAGCACCGGCCTCATGGTTGCTTCGGGCAGGCGCTGGGGCGAGTCGGTCGCGACCGCCACGACGAAGGCGTCGTCCGGGTAGCGTGCGGGCTGGTTCGAATCGGCGCGCCACACTTCGATCTTGAGCAGGTTGCTGCTCTTGAAGCCCTCGACCAGCACCCAGTCCACGCCGTCCCACAGCTCCGCGATGAGCTGGTGCACCGACGGCGGCGCTTCCTGCTCGAACTCGCGCATGAGCGCCAGCCGCTTCGCCGATGCGACCACCACTTCGAACGCTCCCGCTTCGCGATGGCGGAACGTGTCCTTGCCCGGATGGTCGATGTCGAACCGGTGGTGCGCATGCTTGACGACCGACACGCGCTGCCCCTGCAGCTTGAGCGCGGGAATCAGGCGCTCCACCAGCGTCGTCTTGCCCGATCCCGAATAGCCCGCGAAACCCACGACGTACATCGGCAACCTCAGCGGCAATGCGCCGCGATGAATTCCTTGACGCGCTCCGCGTCCGGCGGCAGCACGGTGACTCGGCGCGGCAGCTTTTCGATGCCCTCGAACTTCGCGGGGCGGTCCGGCTCACGCCCGAGCGCCTCCACGATCGTCGCCGCGAACTTGATCGGCAGCGCGGTCTCCAGCACGATCATCGGCACGCCCGGTTGCGTGTACTGGCGCGCAACCATCAAGCCGTCGGCCGTGTGCGTGTCGATCATCACGCCGAAGCGCTGGAACGTGTCGCGAATCGTCGCGATGCGATCGGCGTGCGTGCTCTTGCCCGAGACGAAGCCGAATTTCGGGTCGCGCGCGAGTTCGAACTTGCCCAGCGTGGCGAGCTCCGCGCCGAACAGTTGCTTCACTTTCGCGGCGTCGCGGCCGACCAGGTCGAACACGAAGCGCTCGAAGTTGCTCGCCTTGCTGATGTCCATCGACGGGCTGGACGTCTCGTGCGTGTCGGCGCCGGAGCGCACGCGGTACACACCGGTGCGGAAGAACTCGTCGAGCACGTCGTTCTCATTCGTGGCGAGCACGAGGCGCTGGATCGGCAAGCCCATCATGCGCGCGACGTGGCCCGCGCAGATGTTGCCGAAGTTGCCGGACGGCACGGCGAAGCTCACCTTCTGGTCATTGGCCGTCGTGGCCTGGAAATACCCGGCGAAGTAGTACACGACCTGCGCCACCAGCCGCGCCCAGTTGATCGAGTTCACCGTGCCGATGCGGTACTTGCGCTTGAACTCGAGGTCATTCGACACGGCCTTGACGATGTCCTGGCAATCGTCGAACACGCCTTCGATGGCGATGTTGAAGATGTTCGCGTCCTGCAGCGAGAACATCTGCGCCTGCTGGAACGGGCTCATGCGGCCACGCGGCGACGTCATGAAAACGCGCACGCCCTGCTTGCCGCGCATGGCGTATTCGGCCGCGCTGCCCGTGTCGCCCGACGTCGCGCCGAGGATGTTCAGCGTCTCGCCGCGGCGGCCCAGCTCGTACTCGAACAGGTGCCCCAGCAACTGCATGGCCATGTCCTTGAACGCGAGCGTGGGGCCGTTGGACAGCGCCTCGAGATAGAGGCCGCCCTCGAGCTTCTTCAGCGGGACGATCTCCTTCGTGCCGAAAACATCCTGCGTGTAGGTCCTGTCGCAGATCGCTTTCAGGTCGGCAGCGGGAATGTCATCGATGTACAGCGACAGGATCTCGAACGCGAGCTGCGGATAAGCCAGCTTGCGCCACCTGGCGAGCGTCGCGGCGTCGACTTGCGGATAGCTCTCGGGCAGGTACAGCCCGCCGTCGGGCGCGAGGCCTTCGAGCAGGATTTCGCAGAAGTGCTTGCGGTCCGCATGGCCGCGCGTGGAGACGTACAGCATTGCCTTAGGCGAGTTCTTCCTTGCGGATGCGCACGATCGGCGCGAGCACCGTCGGCAGCGCCTGCATCTGTGCGAGCACGTCGTTCATCGTGCCCTCGCGCACGTCGTGCGTGAGGATGATCAGGTCGGTCTGCGGAATCGATTGGCGCGTCGCATCCTGCGATTCGCCGGTGGGCCGCTGCAGCATCGCGTCGATGCTGATGCCCGCCGCCGCGAGCAGGCCCGTCACCTTCGCGAGCACGCCGGCCTGGTCGGCGACGCGCAGGCGCAGGTAGTAGCTCGTGACGACCTCGCTCATCGGCAGCACCGGCAGGTTGCTCATCTGGTCCGGCTGGAACGCGAGGTGCGGCACGCGATGCGCGGCGTCGGCCGTGTGCAGGCGCGTGATGTCGACGAGGTCCGCGATCACCGCGCTGGCGGTCGGCTCGCTGCCCGCGCCCTTGCCGTAGTACATCGTGGTGCCGACCGCGTCGGCCTGCACCAGCACGGCGTTCATCGCGCCTTCGACGTTGGCGATCAATCGCTTGGCCGGCACCAGCGCCGGGTGCACGCGCAACTCGATGCCCTTGGGCATGTGCTTCGTGATCCCGAGCAGCTTGATGCGGTAGCCCAATTGCTCGGCGTAACGGATGTCCTGCGCGCCGAGCTTCGTGATGCCCTCGACATAGGCCTTGTCGAACTGCACGGGAATGCCGAACGCGATCGCGCTCATGATGGTCGCCTTGTGCGCGGCGTCGACGCCTTCGATGTCGAAGGTCGGGTCGGCTTCGGCGTAGCCGTGCTTCTGCGCATCCTTCAGGGCGGCGTCGAAATCGAGGCCCTTGTCGCGCATCTCCGACAGGATGAAGTTCGTCGTGCCGTTGATGATCCCGGCGATCCACTCGATCGAATTCGCGGTGAGCCCTTCGCGCAGCGCCTTGATGATCGGGATGCCGCCGGCCACCGCCGCTTCGAACGCCACCATCACGCCGCGCTTGTGGGCCGCGGCGAAGATCTCCGTGCCGTGCACCGCGAGCAGTGCCTTGTTCGCCGTCACCACGTGCTTGCCCGCGGCGATGGCTTCCATCACCAGCTGCCTGGCGATGCCGTAGCCGCCGATCAGCTCGATGACGATGTCGATGTCCGGGTTGGCGATCACGGCGCGAGCGTCGCCCACGACTTTCGCGGTGCCGCCCACGACCTTTTCCGCGCGCGCGGTGTCGAGGTCGGCGACCATCGTGATCTCGATGCCGCGGCCGGCGCGGCGCTTGATCTCTTCCTGGTTGCGCTTGAGGACGTTGAACACGCCGCCGCCGACGGTGCCTATGCCCAGCAGCCCGGCCTGGATGGGTTTGAGGTTGGCGCTCATGGTGCTCATTGCGAGACGCGCTTGCGGTACTGCTCGAGGAACTTCGCGATGCGGCCGATGGCCTCGCGCAGGTCGTCCTCGTGCGGGAGGAACACGATGCGGAAATGGTCGGGGTGCGGCCAGTTGAAGCCCGTGCCCTGCACCAGCATCACGCGCGTTTCCTCCAGCAGCTCCAGGAAGAACTCGCGGTCGTCGGCGATCGGGTACATCTTCGGGTCGAGCCGCGGGAACATGTACAGCGCGGCGCTGGGCTTCACGCAGGTCACGCCCGGGATCGCGGTGATCAGCTCGTACGCGAGGTCGCGCTGGCGGCGCAGGCGCCCGCCTTCGCACACGAGGTCGTTGATGCTCTGGTAGCCGCCCAGCGCGGTCTGGATCGCGTACTGGCCGGGGACGTTGGCGCACAGGCGCATGTTCGAGAGCATGTTCAGGCCCTCGATGTAGTCGCTGGCGAGCTTGCGGTCGCCGGACACCGTGACCCAGCCCGCGCGGTAGCCGCACGAGCGGTAGCTCTTGGACAGCGAGTTGAACGTCAGCGTGAGCACGTCCTCGGACAGGCTAGCGATCGGCGTGTGCATCGCGCCGTCGTAGAGCACCTTGTCGTAGACCTCGTCGGCGAAGATCACGAGCCCGTGCTTGCGTGCGATCGCGACGATGCCCTGCAGCAGCTCGCGCGAATACAGCGCGCCGGTCGGGTTGTTCGGGTTGATGACCACGATGCCCTTGGTGCGTGGCGTGATCTTGCGTTCGATATCTTCGAGGTCGGGCATCCAGGCGTTGGACTCGTCGCACAGGTAATGCACCGGCTTGCCGCCCGACAGGCTGGTGCACGCGGTCCACAGCGGGTAGTCGGGCGTGGGCAGGAGCAATTCGTCCCCATCGTCGAGCAGCGCGTTGGTCGCCATCGCGATGAGTTCGCTCGCGCCGTTGCCGAGGTAGATGTCGTCGAGCGTGACGCCCTTGACGCCCTGCTTCTGCGTTTCGTGCATCACGGCCTTGCGCGCCGAGAAGATGCCCTTGCTGTCCGAGTAGCCCGACGAGTTCGGCAGGTTGCGCGCCATGTCCTGCTGGATCTCCTCGGGCGCATCGAAGCCGAACACGGCGAGGTTGCCGATGTTCAGC
>DATBPW010000191.1:0-2589 GCA_036561125.1 Ramlibacter sp.
ACCACTACGACGGCATCCTCGGTGGCGACCCCGCGGGCAACCGCACCCACGGCCACGTCGGCGTGCTGTGGAACTACGCGGCCATGCACAAGACGCCGCAGTCGCTGTTCACGTCCACGGGACAGACCCAGGCGATGGTCAGCTCGATACTGGCCGCCTGCGCCGTGAAAAGCGGCGGCCTTGCGACCGACCCATTCCTCACCGATCCGCGCACCTGCGACTGGGACCCGGCCGTGATGCAATGCACCGGCGCTCCCAACGGCACGTGCCTGACTGCGGATCAGGTGGCCGCCGCGCGCGCGATCTACTCGGGGCCCGTCGACCCGAGGACGGGCCATCGCATCCTGCCCGGTGGCGTGAAAGGCGGCGAGGCCGACGGCCAGTTCGGCTGGGTCGGCATCGGCACGCAGCCCGAGACGCCGTTCGGCTCGCTGTTCAAGTGGGTGTTCGGCCCCACGTTCGTCTACTCGATGTTCGACTTCGACAGCGACATGGCGACGCTGGACTCGGTCCTCGCATCGAACCTGAACGCGAACAGCACGAACCTGTCCGCGTTCCGCAACCACGGCCACAAGTTCATCCTGTACCACGGCTGGGCCGACCCGCTGATCACCCCGCAGGAATCGATCAACCACTACGACGCGATCGTCGCGGCCCAGGGCACGGGCGCCGCCGCCGTGAAGAAAGCGCAGTCCTTCTATCGCCTGTTCATGGTGCCCGGCATGTATCACTGCGCCGGCGGTCCCGGGCCGAACGCGTTCGGCAACCGCTTCAGCGGGATCGTGTATGCGGCGCCGCCGCTGGCGAACGACGCCGCGCACGACATCTTCATCGCGCTGCAGGAGTGGGTCGAGAAAAGCGTCGCACCGACGCGCATCGTCGCGGCCAAGTACGTGAACGACGTGCCGCAGCTGGGCTTGCAGATGACGCGGCCTATCTGCGTCTACCCCGACGTCGCGAAGTACACCGGCCATGGCGACCCGAACGACGCGGCGAATTTCACGTGCGCGCCCGCGCCGGGCGGCAGCGCGCCGTCGCAGGTTGCGGCACCGGAATACCGCAACTAGCTTGCCGCCGCGAGCGCGTCAGAGCCAGACCGCGCCGTTGTCCCTGGGCAGCTGGATTTCCTCGCCGGGGTCCTGCGTGCTCACGAGCGCGCCGAAGACCAGTGAAAGCAGGCCGATGAAGATGCTCGCGAAGAAGGCGGTCCAGAAGCCGCTGATGCGAAAGCCCCGCACCAGCGCGGCGACGAGCAGCAGCACGAGCGCGTTGATCACCAGCAGGAACGCGCCGAACGTGACGATCGTGAGCGGCAGCGTCAGCCAGAACAGCAGCGGGCGCACGATCGCGTTGGCGAACCCGAGCAGCAGCGCCGACACCAGCAGCGAACGGCCGTTGTCGAACTTCAGGCCCTTGAAGATCTTGCTGGCGATCCACAGCGAGAACGCGGTGATCGCCCAGTGCACGACGAAGGGAAGGACGTGGGCCATGTCGTTTCTTTCTTGTTGCGCGCATCGTAGGCGAATTCAGGCGCGCTCGCGAAACAGCTGCAGCGCGACGCCGCGCAGCCAGCGGTTGCCGGCGTCGTTCTCGAACCGCTTGCTCCAGTGCAGCGCCACCGTGAAGTCGCGCAGCGGGAAGTCCGGCTCGACGATCGCGTAGCCCGCGCCGAAGGTGAGCGCGATGTTGCGCGGCATGATCGCGGCCAGGTCCGTGCCCTTGACGATCGAGGGCAGCGCCAGGAAATGCTCGGTGGTCAGGCGCAGGCGCTCCTGCCACTGCATCAGCTCGAGGATGCGCAGCGTGTCGGCGTGCGTGCGCACGGCGACGAATTCCAGTTGCCCCAGTTCGCGCAGGCGCGCCTTGCCCGTGGCGCGCTTGCGCGTGAACGGGTGGCCGCGCCGCAGCAGCACGATGTAGCGGTCGCGCAGCAGCTTCACCTGCTGCGTGTCCTTCACGTTCGGCAGGAAGCCAAAGGCCAGGTCGATGCGCCCGGCGTCGAGCGCGGCGGAGACATCCGCGCGCGGCAGTGGCAAGGTCTCGACGCGCACGCCCGGCGCCTGCGCGCGCAACGCGCTCATCAGCGGCGGCAGGAAGCGGCCTTCGCCGATGTCGCTCATGTGGATGCGGAAGGTGCGCCCGGACCCGGCCGGCTCGAAGCCGGCGGATTCGCCCAGCGCCTGCTCGAGCGTGACGAGTGCGTGCCGCACGGGCTGCGCGAGACGCTGCGCCATCGGGGTGGGCCGCACGCCGCCCGGCGCGCGCACGAACAGCGGGTCGTGGACCAGCGCGCGCAATCGCGTCAGGCCCTGGCTGGCGGCCGGCTGCGTGAGATCGAGTTGCTCGGCCGCGCGGCTGACGCTGCCCGCGCGATACACCGCGTCGAACAGGCGCAGCAGGTTCAGGTCGATCTTGCTCAGCGGCAGCATGGCGATGGTGCGGACTATAGGCGCACCGGCCCGGGCGGCGCGTGCGCCTACAGCACTGCGCATGAGGCACCGACTGACGCGGCGCCGCGGCACAGCCAGACTGCGTGCATGTCCGGTGACGCAGCAGTGTGGAAGGTGGGCTTCGGCGTGCTGCTGCTGG
>DATBPW010000192.1:0-7299 GCA_036561125.1 Ramlibacter sp.
GTGGCGTTCAACCCCGACTGGGCGCCGGCGCAGCCGGTGAAGCTCGGCGAGGCGATGGCGACGTTTGCGGGCGCCGAGAGCCCGCTCTGAGATGTCCCGCCGCCGGCGCGGGTCGGGCCGCCGTTGTTAGCATGCTGCCCATGCAAGCCCCGACCACGAACCCGTTCCCGCTGTCGCCGTTTCACCTGGCGTTTCCCGTCAACGACCTTGCCGCCGCGCGCCGCTTCTACGGCGACCTGCTCGGCTGCCCGGAGGGGCGCAGCAGCGACGAGTGGGTGGACTTCAATTTCTACGGCCACCAGATCGTCGCGCACCTCGCGCCCCAGGAAGTGCGCGCGGTGGGCAAGAGCGCGGTCGACGGCCACGGCGTGCCGGTGCGCCACTTCGGGATCGTGCTGCCGATGAAGGAGTGGCACGCGCTCGCCGAGCGCCTGAAGGGCAAGGTCGAATTCGTGATCGAGCCCTACGTGCGCTTCGAAGGCTTGCCCGGCGAGCAGGCGACGATGTTCTTCCTCGACCCGAGCGGCAACGCGCTGGAGGTCAAGTCGTTCAAGGACATCGGCAAGCTGTTCGCGAAGCAGTGACGCGCAGCTAGGCGGGGAACTTCGGCTCGCCGGCGCCGAGCCGGGACGAGGGCGTGAAGATCATGTCGCAGCCCGCGCGCGACCGATCCTCGAAAAGCAGTTCGTCTTCGAAGCCGATGCGATCCATCTGGATCACGAGCGACACGATCTGCGCGACGCCGTAGAGGGTGGCGCGCCGGTAGAGCGAGCCGCGCTCGTTGCGAAAGCCCACGCGCGTCTCGGTGCCGTCCGGTTGCCGGGCCGCGCGCCGCAAGGCCGCGAGGATCCGCTCGTCCCAGCGGGACGGTGCGCGCCGGGGCACCAGTGCCGAGTCCATGATGGGCGAAGTATCGTTGCGGCAACGCGGGCCGAAGCGCGGACAATCCCTATGACGAAGGCAGGCTGTCAGCCGCCGTTCAGTAGATCGCCGGCTCGCCGACGGGCGCGCCGAACGACGTCTCGAGGTAATCGAAGTCGCAGCCCTTGTCGGCCTGCAGGATGTGCTGCGCGAACATGTAGCCGTAGCCGCGCTCGAAGCGTGGCGCAGGCGGCGTCCAGGCAGCGCGGCGTTGCGCGAGTTCGTCGTCGCCCACGTGCAGGTGGATCGAGCGCTTCGGCACGTCGACCGTGATCACGTCGCCGGTCTTCACGAGCGCGAGGTTGCCGCCGACGTAAGCCTCCGGCGCGACGTGCAGCACGCACGCACCGTAGCTCGTGCCGCTCATGCGCGCGTCGCTGATGCGCATCATGTCGCGCACGCCCTGTTTCACCAGCTTCACCGGGATCGGCAGCATGCCCCACTCGGGCATGCCGGGGCCGCCTTGCGGGCCGGCATTGCGCAGCACGAGCACGTGGTCCTTCGTCACATCGAGGTCCGGATCGTCGATTGCCTTCTTCATCGACGGATAGTCGTCGAACACGAGCGCCGGGCCGGTGTGCTGCAGCAAGTCGGGGCTGCAGGCGCTCGGCTTGATCACGCAGCCGTGGGGCGCGAGGTTGCCGCGCAGCACGGCCAGCGCGCCTTCCGCGTAGATCGGGTTCGCGAGCGGACGGATCACGTCGGCGTCGTGGACCTGGGCGCCTTCGAGGTTCGCGCCGACGCTCTTGCCCGTGACGGTCAGCGCATCGAGCTGCAGCAGACCGCCCGCCGCGAGATTCTTCATCAGGCCGCGCATGCCGCCGGCGTAATAGAAGTCCTCCATCAGGTACTTGTCGCCGCTCGGGCGGATGTTCGCGATCACCGGCACCTTGCGCGACAACGCGTCGAAGTCGGCGAGCGTGGCTTCGCAGCCCGCGCGGCGCGAGATCGCGACGAGATGGATGATCGCGTTGGTCGAACAGCCTTCGGCCATCGCCACGGTGATCGCGTTGACGAAGTTCGCGCGCTTCAGGATCTTCGCGGGCGTGAGGTCCTCCCACACCATGTCGACGATGCGGCGGCCGCATTGCGCGGACATGCGGATGTGATTCGAATCGGCGGCGGGAATGCTCGACGCGCCCGGCAATGTCATGCCCAATGCTTCAGCGATGCCCATCATCGTCGCCGCCGTGCCCATCACCATGCAGGTGCCGGCCGAGCGCGCGATACCGCCTTCGATCTCGAGCCACTGCGCATCGGTGATGTGGCCCGCGCGGCGCTCGTCCCAGTACTTCCACGTGTCCGATCCCGAACCCAGCACGTGGCCGTTCCAGTTGCCGCGCAGCATCGGACCCGCGGGCAAATAGATGCACGGCAAGCCCATGCTGATCGCGCCCATCAACAGGCCGGGCGTGGTCTTGTCGCAGCCGCCCATCAGCACCGCGCCGTCGATGGGGTGCGAGCGCAGCAGCTCCTCGGTCTCGATCGCGAGCAGGTTGCGATACAGCATCGTCGTCGGCTTGACGAACGGCTCCGACAGCGACAGCGCCGGCAGCTCCAGCGGAAAGCCGCCGGCCTGCAGGATGCCGCGCTTGACGTCCTGCGCGCGCTCGCGGAAATGCGAGTGGCACTGGTTGATGTCGCTCCAGGTGTTGACGATCGCGATCACCGGCTTGCCCGCCCAGTCCGCGTGGTCGTACCCCATCTGCATCGCGCGCGAACGGTGGCCGAACGCGCGCATGTCGTCGGGCGCGAACCAGCGGGCGGAGCGCAGCTGGCCGGGCGTCTTGCGGGAGCTCATCGCGCTAGCGTATCACCCGCTCCGTGTCATCCCGGCGCAGGCCGGGGTGACCTGCTACTGGAACGCCACCTCGTCGAACGCCCGCAGCTTGCGCGAATGCAGCCGCTGCGAGCCCTGCTCGCGCAGGAACTCGATCGCGCGCATGCCGATGCGCAGGTGCTGGTCGACGCGGTCGCGGTAGAACTGGTTGGCCATGCCGGGCAGCTTGATCTCGCCGTGCAGCGGCTTGTCGCTCACGCACAGCAAGGTGCCGTAGGGCACGCGGAAGCGAAAGCCGTTCGCCGCGATCGTCGCGCTTTCCATGTCGAGCGCGACGGCGCGGCTTTGCGAGAAGCGCCGCTGCGGCTCGTTGCCGGGCAGCAGCTCCCAGTTGCGGTTGTCGGTGCTGGCGACCGTGCCCGTGCGCATGATGCGCTTCAAGTCCGCGCCGCGAAAACCGGTGACGTCGGCCACGGCCTTTTCCAGTGCGAGCTGGATTTCCGCGAGCGCCGGGATCGGCACCCACACCGGCAGTTCCTCGTCGAGCACGTGGTCCTCGCGCACGTACGCGTGCGCCAGCACGTAGTCGCCCAGTTGCTGGCTCGAGCGCAGGCCCGCGCAGTGGCCCAGCATCATCCAGCAATGCGGGCGCAGCACCGCGATGTGGTCGGTGATGGTCTTCGCGTTGGCCGGGCCGACGCCGATGTTGACCATCGTGATGCCGCCGTGGCCCGGGCGCATCAGGTGATAGGCCGGCATCTGCGGCAGGCGCGGCGGCACCGCGCCCATTTCGTCGCCGGGTTCGGGCTTCAGGCCGGTGCGTCGCGTCACGACATTTCCCGGCTCGATGAAGGCGGTGTACTCGCTGGCCGCGTTCGCCATCTGCTCGTGCCCGAGGCGCACGAACTCGTCGATGTAGAACTGGTAGTTGGTGAACAGGACGAAGTTCTGGAACCACTCCGGCGCCGTCCCGGTGTAGTGGCGCAGGCGGTGCAGCGAGTAGTCCACGCGCGACGCGGTGAACAGCGCCAGCGGCTGCGGCTCGCCGGGCAGGTGGCGCCACGTGCCGTTCGCGATGCCGTCGTCCATGTTGCGCAGGTCCGGCAGGTCGAACAGGTTCTGCATCATCGCGCGCCGCTGGGGCGGCAGCGTGCCCTCGATGTAGTCGCCTTCGACGAACGAGAAGTGGATGGGGATCGGCTCCGTGCTCGTCCCCACTTCGAGCTCCACGCCGTGGTTGCGCGTCAGCAGCCGGAACTGCTCGAGGTAGTAGTTCGCATAGAGCTCGGGCCGCGTGAGCGTCGTCTCGAACCGCCCCGCGCCGGAGACGAACCCGTAAGACAGGCCCGAGTTCTCCAGCGCGTCCTGGTCGAGCACCGAGTCGGTGTGGATGCGAACGAAGGGGTAACACGCGCGCACATGGCCCGGCAGTGTCTCGCCCGCGACGAAGCGCTGCATCGCATCGCGCAGGTGCGCGATCTGCTGGTCGTAGATGAGGCGCACCTGCTGCAGCGCGCCCTCCGGTTGCGCGTGCCGCGACGGTGCGATGAACGGGGGCATGAAAGGCATGAACCTATTGTGCCTACGGCGCATTTCACGCGCTGCGTCTACTCTGCCGTACCGAGACGTTGTCCTACAAGGTGTAACGAAGGCACCTGACGTTACAAATCCCGACCCTCAGCGACAGTCTCCCCATCGCCATCCGGCGTGTTTTTTACGGGAAGAACAAGGAGCCCAAGCGAATGACGACAGCAACCATGGCCGGCAATCCTTTCGCCCTGATGACGGACCCGGCGGCAGTGCGGGAAATGATCGACAGCTCGGAAGCCCTCAGGCGCCTGTCCCAGCGGCAGTGCCACCCGCTCGACCGTGCGGTCATCCGAAGTGCCAGCGCCGAACTCGCGGCCTACGACGCGAAGATCGACCGCACCACCGTGTACCTCCCGCCGGAAGAAGATTCGTCGAACAAGCCGGCCGCGCGCACCTACGCGAAGACCATCAACTAAAGACTCCTGCCGTCACACCAGCAAGCAAGTTCCAGGGAAGGCAAACGCCCGCGCGATGCGGGCGTTTTGTTTTGCGGGCGCCCGCGGCGCATCACTGGAAGCGGCGGCCGTGCCCTTCGTCGCGCTGCGCTTGCCGCTGCGCGGCGCGTTGCTCGCCGCGCGGCTGCGCGGGCGCGTGTCGCTCCTGGCGCTGCACGGCGATCTCGCGCCGCTGTTCCCGCTGTTGCCGCTGCTGCACGAACTGCCGCCGCTGCGTCTCGCGCACCTGTTGCTGCGGGCGCGCCTGCGGCTCGCGCGGCCGCTCGGCACGCGGCTGCAGGAACTGCTCGCGCTGGAGCGGTTGCATCGGGCGTGGCTGCATCGATCGCTGCTGCTCGCGGGGAAATTCGCGCCGGGCTTCGCGCAGCGGCGCGGGCGGCGTGGCAGGTTGCGCGCGCGCGATGTCCTGCGGCCGCATGCGGCTCCAGTGCGACTGCACCGCGCGCCCGTGCCCGAAATCGTCCCCGCGCACGGCCGTGATCGCATCGGGCCGGTGCCCGAACAGGTGCGGGCCGGTGTTGTAGAAGCGGCTGTCGGTGACGAGGTAGCGATTGACGTCGCGCACGTACGCCGGGCTGGCCGTCCACCACGGCCGCCATATCTCGCCGGGCGCGAGCGGGTACCAGCCGATCGACGGGCCGCCGCCGACGAACGCGACGAGCGCCGGTGCATAGACCGGGTGGCGGCCGAGCGGGCCGGGCACCCACGCCCAGCGCGAATCGATCATCGTCCAGCGGCCGTAGTGGAACGGTGCGAAGCCCCACGGCGCGTCGTCGATCCAGGTCCAGCCCCACGGTGCGATCCAGTCCCAGTGGCCGTAGCGGTACGGCGCCCAGTCGGCGGACACGACCTGCGGGTACCACACGGTGCCCCAGTCGGGGTCCTGCGACCACGAGCCGTACGCGTCGAGCTCGGGCGAGCCGACGACGTCGCGCGGAATGTATCGCGCCGCGAGGGATTGGTCCTCGGCGCGGTTGCGGTCCAGGGCCCAGCGCTCGAAGCCGTCGTCGGCGGCCGGCGGCACGTTCGCCGCGGCCAGGAGGTCGCGCCCGGAGAATGCGACCTGCTGGCCCGCGACGACCCGCTGCACATTGCCGTCGGCGCCATAGAGCAGCGCGACGCCGCCGTGCGCCGTCACCCGCGTGAAGCCCTGCTGCGGATCGACGTCGATGCGCCAGTCGCCCGGCTGCGTGGCGCGCAACGCGAGCTGCGGCGTGCTGATCTCGAAATTGTCGCCGGCGCGCAGGTCGCGGGCGCGGGCGTTGACGCTGCCCTGGTTCACCGCGAGCTGCACGACGTTATCGTCGATCGCGATCACCTCGACGAAGGTGCGGCTCGCCATGTGCAGCACCGACGAGCCGAAGCTCACCTCGGCGCGCGCGCCGTCGTCGGTCCACAGGCGATCGCCCTTCACGATCGGGCGGTTGTGCGGCAACGCGGCCCAGTCCGTCTCGCCCGCCGGCGCGAAGACGATGGAGCCTTGCGCCGCCGTGATGGCGCCCACGCGCGCCGGCGGATCGGCCTGCGCGTCGCTGGGCGCGCCGGGCTCCTGCTGCGCGAGTGCGATGCTGCCGATCGTGGCGAACGCAAGCAGCGCCAGCCAGCGCGCGGCGACGACGAAGCCGATGGATTTCGAGGGCGTGTTCATGGGAGCCTCCGACTGTTAGAACGCCCGCGCGCAGCGAAGAGCTGCTAAGCGCGTGTAAAGCCTGTAAGCGCCGGGCGCCTAGCTCGTCCGTCCCTGCGTGATCACCGGGATGCCGCGCTGCCACACCTCGGGTTCGCCCTGCTGGCTCGGCGCACGCCGCAGGTCGGGGCGCGACGCGCGCTGCTGCTGCAGCGCCTTCTGCCTTTGCTGTTCCTCGTAGAGCTGCTGGTCGCGCTTGAACTGCTCCGCGATCGCCTGCTGCTGTTTCTGCCACGCATCGCGCTGCGCGCGCTCCCTTTCTTCGGCGACGCGCCGCACCGCGGCCTCGCGCTCCGCGCGCTGCGCGGCGAGCACCTGCGCGTCGTGATCCGCGGCACGGCGTGCCAGCTCGACCTGCTGCGCATGTGCGAGGCGACGCACGTCTTCTTCCTGCCTGGCGAGAACGGCCGCGCGCTTGGCCTCCTGCGCGCGGCGCGCCTGCAACTCGCGCTGCTCGCGCGCCTTCGCGGCGGACGCTTCGCGCTTGGCCGCGCGATCACGCGCCAGCGCAGCGACCTGCTCGCGCCGCGCCTGTTCGCGCCGCGCGATCGCTTGCTCGTGCCGGGCCTGCTCCGCGCGCTGGGCCACCGCGTCGCGCCGCGCATGGTCGGCCCGTTCGCGTTGCGCGATCGCGCGCTTCTGTTCCGCGGTGCGTTGTTGTTCCGCAGCACGCTGGTGTTCGGCGACGCGTTGCTGTTCCGCCGCGCGCTGCTGCGCGAGCTTTTGCTGCTGCTCGGCGGCTTTCTGTTGGTCGGCGGCGATGCGCGGCTGCTCCGCGGCCTGCGCGTCGTGATCCGCGGCACGGCGTGCCAGCTCGACCTGCTGCGCATGTGCGAGGCGACGCACGTCTTCTTCCTGCCTGGCGA
>DATBPW010000193.1:0-2859 GCA_036561125.1 Ramlibacter sp.
CGTGCGGTACGCGGCCGACGAAGTGCACGCGCGACATGTCCAGGCGGTCTTTCACCTCGTCCAGGAAGATGCCCTTCCACGTCTTGCCCGGCGGCGGCTGCGCGCCGTAGCTGGTGCCGTCGGCGCCGACCAGCACCACGCGCATGTTCGGCCGCAACTGCTGCAGCAGCGGCAGCGCGCGCATGAAGACGTGGTAGCCGCGGTAGGGCTCGAGCTGGCGCACGACGAAGGTCACCACTTCGTCGCCGGGGCGCAGCGTCACGGCGGGGTTGTGCAACTGCACGGCGGCGTTGGCGTCGGGCCGGAAGCGCTGCGTGTCGATGCCTTCGTGGATGACGCGGATGCGATCGAGTGCCCAGGCAGGATGCCGGCTCTTCTGGAATTCGGTCGGCGCGACGGCGGCGTCGCAATCGTTCAGCGCGTGCAGCAGGTGCGTGTTCTTCACGTGCGTGCGCTCGTCGGCCAGCAGGTTCGGCCGCACGAATTCGGGGTCGAAGGCCGTGTCGCCGCCTTCGGTGCCGTAGTAGTACTCGGCGTAGACCACCAGCTTCGCCTGCGGGAACACGTCCTTCACGAAGTACGCTTCGCCCCAGCCGGAATGCGCGAACACCGCGTCGGGCTCGAAGCCTTCGCGCTTGAGCTGCGCCATCGCGCGCGCGGCCGCCTCGCCGCGCATCACCTTCGTGTCCATCTCGGTCATCGCGCCGGCGAGCGGGTGCTTGCCGTGCGGCGGCTTGTCCATCGTCGGCTCGCGGTACAGCAGGTGCTTCACGCCCGGGAACGATTCGGCCGTGCGGTTCACGCCGAGCGCGACGACCTCGTGCCCGCGCGCCGCCAGCGCGGCGGCGACGTGGCGAAACTGCCCGGGGAAATTCTGGTGGACGAACAGGTAGCGCATGCGCGGGCGATTATGGATGACCGTCGCACGGGCGTCGCGCGACAATCGTGCCATGGCCGACACCCCGCAGTCCTTGGAATCGCTGAAAGCCTGGGTCGGGCGCAGCGAGTCGCTGCACGACGAGATCACGGCCGCGCCGCTGCGCGCGCTCGCTGCGACGCTCGATCGCGACGACCCGCCCGCGCAGCGCGGCACGCCGGTGCCGCCGCTCGCGCACTGGCTGTACTTCCTGCCGACGCATCGCGAAAGCGAGATCGGCCCGGACGGCCACGCGAAGCGCGGCGGCTTCCTGCCGCCCGTGCCGCTGCCGCGGCGCATGTGGGCCGGCGGGCGCTTGCATTGGGACGTGGCGAACCCGCTGCGCGTGGGCGACGACGTGCGGCGCGATTCGCGCATCGCATCGGTCGAGCACAAGCACGGGCGCAGCGGTGACCTCGTGTTCGTCACGGTCCTGCACGAGATCTCCAATGCGCGCGGCGTGTCGGTGACGGAGGAGCACGACATCGTCTATCGCGCCGCGGTGCAGCCCGGCGATGCGCCGGCCCCCCCCGCCGCCGCGCCGTCGAACGCGCAGTGGCAACGCGACATCACGCCGGACGAAGTGCTGCTGTTCCGCTACTCGGCGCTCACGTTCAACGGCCATCGCATCCACTACGACCGCCGCTACGTGACGGAAGTCGAAGGCTATCCGGGCCTGATCGTGCACGGTCCGCTGATCGCGACACTGCTCGTCGACCTGGTGCGCCGGAGCGCGCCCGATGCGCAAATCGAACGCTTCGAGTTCAAGGCGCTGCGCCCGACGTTCGACGGGCACACGATGCGCGTGTGCGGCACGCGCGCCGGCCAGCAGGTGGAACTGTGGTCGCAGGATCACGAAGGCTGGCTCACGATGAGAGGCAAGGCACAGCTCGCATGAGGACGCACGCATGACCCGCCCGCTGGACGGCATCCTCGTCGTGTCGCTCGAACACGCGATCGCGGCGCCCTTCTGCACGCGGCAGCTCGCCGACCTCGGCGCGCGCGTGATCAAGGTCGAGCGGCCCGGCGCCGGCGACTTCGCGCGCGCCTACGACTCGCGCGTACGCGGCCAGTCGTCGCATTTCGTGTGGACCAACCGCAGCAAGGAAAGCCTCGCGCTCGACTTGAAGGACGCCGCGCAGCTCGATGCGCTCAAGACGATCGTGGCGCAGGCCGACGTGCTCGTGCAGAACCTCGCGCCCGGTGCCGCGGCGCGCATGGGCCTGTCGTTCGATGCGCTGCATGCGCAGCACCCGAACCTCGTCGTGTGCGACATCTCGGGCTATGGCGACGACGGGCCCTATCGCGACAAGAAGGCATATGACCTGCTGATCCAGGCCGAAGCGGGATTGCTCTCGGTCACCGGCACACCCGACACGCCCAGCAAGGCCGGCAACTCGATGGCCGACATCGCCGCGGGCATGTACGCGTACAGCGCCGTGCTCGCGGCGCTGCTGCAACGCCAGCGCACCGGCGAAGGCAGCCACATCGATGTGTCGATGCTCGAATCGCTGGCCGAGTGGATGGCGTACCCGATGTACTACGCGTTCGAAGGCGCGAGCCCGCCGCCGCGCACGGGCGCATCGCATTCGAGCATCTACCCGTACGGCCCGTTCGCCACGCGCGACGGTGCGGTGATCCTGGGCATCCAGAACGAGCGCGAATGGGCCGCGTTCTGCGACAAGGTTCTGGGCGACGCGGAGCTCGCGGCCGACCCGCGCTTCGACGCGAACGCCAAACGCAACCAGCATCGCGCGGAGCTGCACGAGATCGTGGAAGGCGTGTTCGCCGCGCTGTCGACCGCGGAAGCCGAGGCGCGCCTGGACGAAGCGCAGATCGCCAACGGCCGCATGAACGACATGGCGGGCCTGTGGTCGCATCCCCAGTTGCGCGCGCGCGATCGCTGGCGCAGCGTGCCCACGCCCGCGGGCGAAATCCCCGCG
>DATBPW010000194.1:0-7664 GCA_036561125.1 Ramlibacter sp.
CGTGATCGATGGGTCTTCCGCGAGCTTCGCCTCCAGCGCCTGCGGCGACACGGGCTCGGCTTCGTCGAACGACACGACGGTGCAGCGGCGGCCCATCATCGTCGTGAGCTTCGCCGCGCGCTTGCAATACGCGCCGTTGTCCAGCACCAGCACGTGGCCGCCGGGCGGGACGATCGTTGCCACGGCCGCTTCGACGCTGAACGTGCCGCTGCCCTGCAAGGGCACGACGACGTGCGTGCCGTCGCCATGGATGATCCTCAGCAGGCTCGCGCGCACGCGCGCCGTCACGGCATTGAAGTCGGCGTCCCACGAACCCCAGTCGCGCAGCATCGCAAGCTTGGTGCGCAGCGTGGTGGTCAGTGGCCCGGGCGTGAGCAGGATGCTGTCGCGGTCCATGGGAGTCTCCTTGCTATCTTGCGGTGGTGCGCCAGGCCTGCGTGCGCCGGGCGATCCACCACGCTGCGAACATGAACAGCAGCGTGGCGAGCGCCGAAGCCGCGAAGATCAGCACTGCCATTGCGGCGGCGCCGCCGATCTCGCCGGCTTCGTCGAGGTTGAGGATCGCGATCGACGCGACTTTCGTGTCCGGCGAATAGAGGAACACCACGGCGGAGATCGTGGTCATCGCGTTGATGAAGAAGTACCGCGCGATGTCCACCAGCGCCGGCATGCAGATGGGCAGCGTCACGCGCCAGAAGGTCTTGAAGAACGGCACCTTCAGCGACGCGCTCACCGCCTCGAACTCGCCGTCCAGCGACTTCAGCGCGGTCAGCGCCGTCAGGTGCCCGGTCGTATAGAAATGCACGATGGTGCACAGCGTCAGCAGCGCCAGCGAGTGGTAGAGGAAATTCAGCGGGTTGGACGGCGCGTTGAAGAAGAAGATGTAGCCCAGCCCGAGCACCAGCCCGGGCACGGCCATGGGCAGCATCGCGAGCAGCCTGACCAGCGTGCGCCCCGCGTTGAACCCCCTCGTCTTCTCCAGCAGGTAAGCGGCGCAGAAGACGAGCGTGGTGCCGAACAGCGCCGTGCCGGCGGCCATCTTGAAGCTGTTGACGAACGCGTCGCCGACCTCGGCGTCGACCAGGCCGAGGTGGTAGTTGCGCCAGGTCGGCGCGAGGTTGTAGGGCCAGAAGCTCACGAACGACGCGAACACGGCCATCCCCAGCATCGCGAGCACCAGCAGCGCGATCACGCTGCAATAGGCGGTCATCGCGGCGTCGTACTTCGGCGACGGTTTCGGCCGGTAGGGCACGGCGCGCGCGGTGAGCATCGCGGTCTGGCGGCGGCTGACGTAATGATCGACGGCGAACGTGATCACGGCGGGCGCCAGCAGCAGGATCGCCACCACGGCGCCGCGCGAGAAATCCTGCTGGCCGATGACCAGCTTGAACACGTCGGTCGCGAGCACGTCGAAGCTGCCGCCGATCACCTTGGGAATGCCGAAGTCCGTGATCACGAGCGTGAACGTCACGAGCGCGGCCGAGATCAGCCCGTATTTCGCGCCGGGCAAGGTGATGGTGAAGAACTTGCGCGCGGCCGTGGTGCCCATCGCGTCGGCGGCTTCGTACAGGCGCGCGTCGGCCAGCGTGAGCGCCGTCACCAGGATCATCAGCGTGTGCGGGAAGGTGGCGATGCACTCGGCCAGCACGATGCCCGGCGCGCCGTAGATCTCGCGGATGCCGACGGCGTGCATCACCGACCTGAGCACGCCCTGGTTGCCGAACCAGTAGATCAGCGAGATCGCGGACAGCAGCGACGGCGCGAGCAGCGGCACCAGCGTGATGCCGCGAAACAGCGGCTTGAGCGGCATGCACGAGCGCGCCAATGCATACGCGAAGCCGAACGCGAGCGGCACCGTGATGGCCGCCACCAGCAGCGACACCCACAGGCTGTTCCACAGGCTCGCGAGCAGCGCGGGTGAGCGCGCGTACGCGATGAAGTTCGCCAGGCCGACGAATTCGTCGTCCTTCCCCTGCACGGCATGCACGAGGATCGCCAGCAGCGGCAGCGCGAGGAATGCGACCAGCACGAGCGCGACTGCGAGCAGGGCGACGTGCGCGACGCGGTCGGTCCAGTGCGCCCGGATGGAATGCCCGCCGGCCGGCGGGCGGGAGAGCCCGGGAGTGAGCGTCGCCGACATCAGAACACGCGGATCCGCTCGGGCAGGATCTTCAGCTTCAAGGCCGAGCCTTCGGCCAGCGACTGCTCCGACAGGTAATTGAGCGAGAGATAGACGGTCAGGCGCGTGTCGGGCAGCGCGGGCGAGGCCACCTTCACGTGGCAGTACGAGCCGAGGAACTCGATCTTCTCGATGGTCGCGTCGAACACGTGCGGGTCGCCCGGCGCGATCGGCCGCGCCAGCACGTCCTCCGGGCGCAGGTACACGCGCGCCTCGCGCGCCTCGCCATGCGGGTACGGGATCGCGAGGGAGCCCACGCGCACGGCGCCGCCCGCGAGCTGCGCCGGCAGCACGTTCACCTTCCCGACGAAATCGGCGACGAAGGGCGAGGCCGGCTCGCGGTAGATGTCCAGCGGCGTGCCGACCTGCTCGATCGCGCCGTGGTTCATCACGACGATGCGGTCCGCCACCGACAGCGCCTCCTCCTGGTCGTGCGTCACCATGATCGTGGTGACGCCCACCTTCTGCTGCAGCGAGCGGATCTCCGAGCGCAAGCGCACGCGCTCCAGCGCGTCGAGCGCGGACAGCGGTTCGTCCAGCAGCAGCAGGCTGGGCGACGTCGCCAGTGCCCGCGCCAGCGCGATGCGCTGCTGCTGCCCGCCGGACAGCTGGCCGGGATATTTCTTCTCGGAGCCCGGCAGCCCCACCAGCTTGAGCAGTTCCGCCACGCGCGCTGCGACTTCGGCGCGCGGCCTCTTGCGGTTCACCAGCCCGTAGGCGACGTTGTCGGCGACGCTGAGGTTCGGGAACAACGCATAGCTCTGGAAGACGATGCCGTAGTCGCGCTGCGCCGGCGGCAGGCGCGAGATGTCGCGGCCGTCCTGCCACACCTCGCCCGACGTCTGCTCCTCCAGCCCCGCGATGATGCGCAGCAAGGTGGTCTTGCCGCAGCCCGACGGGCCGAGAAAGCAGACGAATTCACCGCGCCGGATCGCGAGGTCGATGGCTTGCAGCGCGGTGAAGCTGCCGAACTCCTTGCGGATGCGGCGCAGTTCGAGCGTGGCCTCCGCGCCCACCGGCATGCGGGTCTTACTTCTTCTCGCTCTTGCCGTCGTAGCGCTTCGTCCACTCGGCGAGGACGCGCTCGCGGTTCTCGGCCGTGGTGCCGAAGTCCATCTTCACCAGCCGCGACTCGTAGTCCGCCGGCACGTTGGCCAGCGGCGCGGCCACGCCCGGCTGCGCGGTGATCGCGAAGTTCTTGCCGTACAGCACCATCGCGTCCTTGCTCGACGCCCAGTCGGCCAGCTGCTTCGCGGCGTCGAGCTTCTTCGTGCCCTTCATGATGCCGAAGGCCTCGAGATCCCAGCCCAGGCCCTCCTTCGGGAACACCAGGTCGATCGGCGCGCCCTTGGCCTTGTTGGTGTTGGCGCGGTACTCGAACGAGATGCCCATCACGTATTCACCGGACGCGGCCATGTTGCACGGCTTGGAGCCCGAGTGCGTGTACTGCGCGATGTTCTCGTGCAGCGCGTCCATGTATTTCCAGCCGCCGCCCTTGCCGCCGTCGTCGCCCCACAGCGTGAGCCAGGCCGACACGTCGAAGAAGCCGGTGCCCGACGAGGCCGGATTCGGCATCACGATCTGGCCCTTGTAGACGGCCTTCGTCAGGTCCTGCCAGGTCTCGGGCCTGGGGATGCCGCGCTTTTGCGCTTCGACCGTGTTGAAGCACACCGTGGCGCCCCATACGTCCATGCCCCACCAGTTGGGCGGGTTCTTGGTGTCGCGGTACTTCGGCACGATCGCGCCGAGGTTCACCGGCGCATACGCCTGCAGCATGCCCTGCTTGTCCAGCAGCGCGAGGCTCGATGCGGCCACCCCCATCACGACGTCGGCCTGCGGGTTGGACTTTTCGGCCAGCAGCTTCGCCGTGATCACGCCGGTGGAGTCACGCACCCATTTCAGTTCGATGTCGGGATGCGCCTTGTGGAACCCTTCCTCGTAGGCCTTGATCTGGTCGGTCTCGAGCGCCGTGTACACCAGCAGCTGCGCTTTCTGCGCGAACGCGCCGACGGCGAATGCGGCAGCGCAGGCGGCCACCAGGGACTTCAGCATCAGGGAACAACGCATGGATCTCTCTCCTCCGGAATGGACCGAAACGGTTGATGGTGCGAGTGCGCCGTGACCGCGCGATGACACGCGCTGAACACTTTCCCCCTGCCGCGGCAGCAAAAAGCATTTGACGCCGCGCCCTTCTGCGGTGTCAATTGTTTTTTGCAGATTGTTGACAATCGTGGGGGGCGCTGGCCCAATCCGGGGCGTGAACGCGGTCCCCCACCCGACGATCGCCCTGCTCCAGGCCAACTCGCTCGCCACCGTGGTGCAGCAGGAGATCGAGCGGGCCATCCTGCAGGGCGAGTACGCGCCCGGCGCGAAACTCGTCGAGGCCGCGATCGCCGAGCGCCTGGGCGTCTCGCGCGGCCCGGTGCGCGAGGCCTTCCGCATGCTCGAGGAAGCGGGCCTGGTGCGCACCGAGAAGAATCGCGGCGTGTTCGTGCGCGACATCCCCATCGACGAGGCCGTGGAGATCTTCGACCTGCGCGCCGCAATGGACGAACTGGTGGGGCGCAAACTCGCCGCCTCGATCACGCCCGCGCAGCTGAAGGAAATCAAGGCGCTGGTGGACGCGATGGAGCGTGCGGTGCGCGCCGCCGATGCGCGCGAGTACCACCTGCTGAACCTGAAGTTCCACGACCGGCTCGTGGAGCTCGCAGGCAACTCGAAGCTCACGGCGATCTACCGCAAGCTGATCAAGGAGCTGTCGCTGTTCCGGCGCCTGAACCTCGACGACAGCTGGCTCATGCCGATTTCCGCCAGCGAGCACCGCCAGATCGTCAAGGCCATCGCATCGGGGGTTCCCGATGCCGCGGGCCGCGCGATGTTCGCGCACGTGATGGACAGCAAGGAGCGCACCATCGAGAACGACCAGCGCCGGCGCGAGCGCGCCGCCGCGCAGCACAAGAAGGCGCGCCGTGCTGCACGTTAACGGCCGCAGCTACCGCGCGCCGAAGCAGCCGACCGTGGTCGCCTGCGTCGACGGCTGCGAGCCCGACTACCTGGCGCAGGCGGTCGCGGGCGGCCACATGCCGTGGTTGCGGCGCGTGCTGAAGGAAGGCACGGGCCTGATCGCGGACTGCGTCGTCCCCAGCTTCACGAACCCGAACAACCTGTCGATCGTCACCGGGGCGCCGCCCTCGGTGCACGGCATCTGCGGCAACTATCTCTTCGACGTGCAAAGCGGCGCCGAAGTGATGATGAACGATCCGAAGTGGCTGCGCGCGCCGACGATCCTCGCCGCGCTCGCCGACGCGGAGCACTCCGTCGCGGTGGTCACGGCCAAGGACAAGTTGCGCCGGCTGCTCGGGCACGGCATGCGCGGCATCTGCTTCTCGTCGGAGAAGGCCGCTGACGCGTCGGTCGCCGAGAACGGGATCGGCGGCGTCCTCGACCTCGTCGGGCGCCAGCTGCCCGATGTCTACAGCGCGGAGCTGTCCGAATTCGTCTTCGCGGCCGGCGTGCGGCTGATGCGCACGCGGCGGCCGGACGTGATGTATCTCTCGACGACCGATTACGTGCAGCACAAGCACGCGCCGGGCACGCCGCAGGCCAACGCGTTCTGCGCAATGATGGACCGGTACTTCGGCGAGCTCGACGCGATGGGCTGCGTGATCGCGCTCACCGCCGACCACGGCATGAACTCCAAAGTGCGGCTCGACGGCTCGCCCGACGTGATCTACCTGCAGGACTGGTTCGATGCGCGGCTGGGCGCAGGCGCCGCGCGCGTGATCCTGCCGATCACCGACCCGTACGTCGTGCACCACGGGGCGCTCGGCTCGTTCGCCACGGTGTACCTGCCCGAAGGCACGCGCGCGAGCGACTTCATGGCGGGGTTGCAGCAACTGCGCGGGATGGAGACGGTGCTGGCGCGCGATGCGGCCGCCGCGCGCTTCGAACTGCCGCCCGATCGCATCGGCGACATCGTGTGCGTCGCCGAGCGCTTCACGGTGATCGGCACGTCGGCGTCGCGGCATGACCTGTCGGGCCTGGACGCGCCGCTGCGCTCGCATGGCGGCGTGAGCGAACAGCGCGTGCCCCTGATCGTCAACCGCCCGACGCCGGGCCTGGATGCGAACCGGCGCTGGCGCAATTTCGATGCGTTCGACCTCGCGCTGAACCATGCACAGTAGCGACTTCATCCGCTCGCACGGGCTTGATGCGATGCGCATCGCGGGCGCGCGCGTCGGCGCCGGGCGCGATCGCTGCATCGAGGTGTTCGACCCGTTCACGAACGACAGGATCGGCACCGTGCCGAAGGCCACCGTCGAAGAAGTGCGCGATGCGTTCGCGCAAGCGGCCGCGTTCCGCGCGACGCTGACGCGCTTCGAGCGCGCGAACATCCTGGCCAGGGCGGCCGCGATCGTGCGCGAGCGCGCGAACGAGATCTCGTCGCTGATCACAGCCGAGGCCGGCCTGTGCGTGAAAGACTCGCTGTACGAGGCCGGCCGCGTCGCGGACGTGCTCACGTTCGGCGCGGCCGAAGCGCTGCGCGACGACAGCGAGACCTACAGCTGCGACCTCACGCCGCACGGGAAGCTGCGCCGGGTGTACACGCAGCGCTCGCCACTGCTCGGCGCGATCAGCGCAATCACGCCGTTCAACCACCCGATGAACCAGGTGGCGCACAAGGTGGTGCCCGCGGTCGCGACCAACAACCGCATCGTGCTCAAGCCGTCGGAGAAGGTGCCGTTCTCCGCGCTGCTGTTCGCGGACATCCTGTACGAAGCCGGCCTGCCGCCGCCGATGCTGTCCGTCGTCACCGGCGACCCGCGCGAGATCGCGGATGAAATGATCACCAACGGCCACGTGGACCTCGTCACCTTCACCGGCGGTGTCGCCATCGGCAAGTCCATCGCGCAGAAAGCGGGCTACCGGCGCATCGTGCTGGAGCTGGGCGGCAACGACCCGATCATCGTGATGGAAGACGCGGACATCGACGAGGCGTCCACGCTCGCGGTGCAGGGCTCGTACAAGAACTCCGGCCAGCGCTGCACGGCCGTCAAGCGCATGCTGGTGCACGAATGCGTCGCCGCGAAGTTCACCGAGGCCGTCGTGGAGAAGACCCGCGCATGGACGTGGGGCGACCCGCGTGACGCGAAGGTCGACATGGGCACGGTGATCGACGAAGCGGCCGCGCAGCTGTTCGAGTCGCGCGTGAACGAAGCCGTGTCTCAGGGCGCGCGGCTGCTGGCGGGCAACCGGCGCGAGGGCGCCCTTTATTCGCCGACGGTGCTCGACCGGGCGCGCCCCGGCATGACGGTGGTGCGCGAGGAAACCTTCGGGCCCGTGTCGCCGATCCTCACGTTCGGGAGCATCGACGAAGCGATCGCGCTGTCGAACGGCACCCGCTACGGCCTGTCCAGCAGCGTGTGCACGCAGCGCCTCGACTACATCACCCGCTTCGTCAACGAGCTGCAGGTCGGCACCGTGA
>DATBPW010000195.1:0-4314 GCA_036561125.1 Ramlibacter sp.
CATATGCCAGATCAGCGCGAAGCCCCACGCCGTCGCGAGCATCGCGATGACGAAGCCGGCGCCGGTGTTCTTCGGCATGTGGATCGGCTTGAAGCCGGCGGTGGGGCGCTGCGCGCCGCGCTGCTTCATGTCGTGCCACGCGTCGTTGTCGTGCACGATGGGCGTGAAAGCGAAGTTGTAGTCCGGCGGCGGCGAGGCCGTCGCCCACTCCAGCGTGCGCGCGCCCCACGGGTCGCCCGTCACGTCGCGCAGCTCCTCGCGTCGCCGGTAGCTCACCACGAGCTGGACCAGGAAGCACGCGATGCCGATGGCGATCAGCACGGCGCCGAACGCCGCAACCTGGAACCAGACCTGCAGCGACGGGTCGTCGAAGTGGTTCATGCGGCGCGTGACGCCCATCAGGCCCAGCACGTACAGCGGCGTGAAGGCGACCCAGAAGCCCACCAGCCAGAACCAGAACGAGGCCTTGCCCCAGAACGGGTCGAGCTTGTAGCCGAACGCCTTGGGGAACCAGTAGTTGATGCCCGCGAACACGCCGAACACCACGCCGCCGATGATCACGTTGTGGAAGTGCGCGATCAGGAACAGGCTGTTGTGCAGCACGAAGTCGGCAGCGGGCACGGCGAGCAGCACGCCCGTCATGCCGCCGATCACGAAGGTGCACATGAAGCCGACGGTCCACAGCATCGGCACTTCGAACTTGATGCGCCCGCGGTACATCGTGAACAGCCAGTTGAAGATCTTCGCGCCCGTGGGGATCGAGATGATCATCGTCGTGATGCCGAAGAACGAATTGACCGTGGCACCGGACCCCATCGTGAAGAAGTGGTGCAGCCACACGAGGTACGACAGGATCGTGATGACGACCGTGGCGTACACCATCGACGCGTAACCGAACAGCCGCTTGCGGCTGAATGTCGCGACCACTTCCGAGTAGATGCCGAACACCGGCAGCACCAGGATGTAGACCTCGGGGTGGCCCCAGATCCAGATCAGGTTCACGTACAGCATCGGGTTGCCGCCGAGATCGTTCGTGAAGAAGTTCGTGCCGAGGTAGCGGTCGGCCGTGAGCAGCGCCAGCGTGGCGGCGAGCACGGGGAAGGTCGCGACGATCAGCACGTTGGTGCACAGCGCGGTCCACGTGAAGACGGGCATCTTCATCATCGTCATGCCCGGCGCGCGCATCTTGAGGATGGTCGCGATCAGGTTGATGCCCGATAACGTCGTGCCGACGCCCGCGATCTGCAATGACCACAGGTAGTAGTCCACGCCGACATCCGGGCTCTGCATCAGCCCCGACAGCGGCGGGTACGCCAGCCAGCCCGTGCGCGCGAACTCGCCGACGAACAGCGACATCATCACGAGCACCGCGCCGCCCACCGTCATCCAGAAACTGAAGTTGTTCAGGAACGGGAACGCCACGTCGCGCGCGCCGATCTGCAGCGGCACCACGTAGTTCATGAAGCCGGTGACCAGCGGCATCGCCACGAAGAAGATCATGATCACGCCGTGCGCCGTGAAGATCTGGTCGTAGTGGTGCGGCGGCAGGAAACCTTCGCTGCCGCCGAACGCGACGGCCTGCTGGATGCGCATCATGATCGCGTCGGCGAAACCGCGCAGCAGCATCACGATGCCCAGCACGATGTACATGATGCCGATCTTCTTGTGGTCGATGCTGCACACCCAGTTGCGCCACAGCGGCCCCCAGGCGTTCAGCTTGGTGATGAAGGCGAGCAGCGCGGCACTGCCGACCGCCACCATCGCGAACGTCGCGACGAGGATCGGCTCGTGATAGGGGATCGCCTCCAGCGAGAGGCGGCCGAAGACCAGTTCGGTGAAGTTCATCTCGGGAAAAAATTCAGGTGTTCTTGCGCGTGCACACGGCGGCGACGACCTTGCGCTCGCCCAGCGGCGACGGGCGCGTGGTGGTGCCGGCGATGCCGCCCTTGCCCATGCCGCCGCGCGCGTCGATGGCCATCATGTCGCGCTCGCACATGCGCGCGTCGTCCACGCAGCGGTTCAGCGCGGCGTCGAACAGGTTCTTGTCGACCTTCGCATAGCGCACCACCGGCTGGTGCGCGCTGGGTTGTTCGAGCTTGAGGAACGCGAGGCGATCCAGCGTCTGGCCCGAGGCCTTGTTGTCCTCGACCCAGCTCGCGAAGTCGCTGTCGGTCATGCCGAGGAAGCGGAACTTCATGTCGGAGAAGCCCGCGCCGCTGTAGTTCGCCGACATACCGGCGTAATTGCCCACGTGGTTGATCACGGCGTGCAATTGCGTTTCCATGCCCGGCATCGCGTACACCATGCCCGCGAGCTCCGGCACATAGAACGCGTTCATCACCGTCGACGACGTGATGCGGAACTCGATCGGCCGGTCCACCGGCGCGGCCAGTTCATTGATCGTCGCGATGCCCTGCTCGGGATAGACGAACAGCCACTTCCAGTCGAGAGCCACCACCTGCACCACCAGCGGCTTCGTGCCGGGCGCGATCGCGTGCTGCGCGTCGATGCGGTCCAGCGGCCGGTACGGATCGAGCTTGTGCGTGCTGATCCACGTGATCGCGCCCAGCGCGATGATGATCAGGAGCGGCGCGCCCCAGATCACCAGTTCCAGCCGCGTGGAGTGGTCCCAGTCGGGCGTGTAGGGCGCGTCGGCGTTGGACTGCCGGTACTTGAACGCGAAGAACAGCGTGAGCGCGATCACCGGGACGATGACCAGCAGCATCAGCAGCGTCGACGTGACGATCAGGTGGGATTGCTGCACGGCGACGTCGCCGTGCGGCTTCATGACGATGAGTTTGTCGAACAGGTGGGACATCGGGATACAAGGGGGCGCACGCAAGAAACGTTCGCATGCGCCGGGGCAATGTATCCTTCCTGATCCGGATCAAACATTGGACATTTTGTCCCACCGACCGCGCGCGCCCATGAGCCCTGACGCCACCCTGACACAGCCTCTTGCCGGCTCGCATGGCGCGACGCCCGGCAACTCCTCCAGCGATGCGCAGCTCGCGCCCGGCGACATCGCCGTGGGAGTGGTGATCGGCCGCGCGTCCGAGTACTTCGACTTCTTCGTGTTCGGCATCGCTGCGGTGCTGGTCTTTCCCGACGTGTTCTTCCCGTTCGCGGATCGCCTGCACGGCATCCTGTTCGCGTTCACCGTGTTCGCGACCGCGTTCGTGGCGCGGCCATTCGGCACGCTCGCCGGCATGGCGGTGCAGCGCCGCTTCGGGCGCGGCACCAAGCTCACGGCGGCGCTGTTCCTGCTCGGCACGGCGACGGTGACGATGGCGCTGCTGCCGGGCTACGCCACGAGCGGCGCGCTGGCGATCGTGCTGCTGGTCGCATGCCGCATCGCGCAGGGCATCGCGCTCGGCGCGTCGTGGGACGGCCTGCCGTCGCTGCTCGCGATGAACGCCGCGCCCAACCGCCGCGGCTGGTACTCGATGCTCGGCCAACTCGGCGCGCCGCTCGGGTTCCTCATCGCATGCGGCCTGTTCGCTTTCCTGCGCGACAACCTCGACGCGGCCGATTTCCTCGCGTGGGGCTGGCGCTATCCGTTCTTCGCGGCGTTCGCGATCAACGTGGTGGCGCTGTTCGCGCGCCTGCGGCTGGTCGTCACGCACGAATACGAGCGCGCGCTCGAATCGCGCGAGCTCGAGCCCTGCCACGTCGGCGAACTGTTCCGCGAGCAGGGCGGCAACGTCGTCATCGGCGCATTCGCGGCGCTGGCGTCGTACGCGCTGTTCCACCTCGTCACGATCTTCCCGCTGTCGTGGGTGATCCTGTACTCGCAGCAGGACCTCGCCGCGTTCTTCCGCGTCGAGATGCTCGGCGCGTTGCTGGCGGCGCTGGCGATGCCGGCGTCCGGCTGGATCGCCGACCGCATCGGTCGCCGCAGCATGCTCGCCGCATCGGCGCTGGCGATCGCCGTGTTCAGCGCGAGCGCCCCGTGGCTGCTCGGTGGCGGCGTGCACGGCGAGCGCTTGTTCATCCTCGTGGGCAACGTGCTGCTGGGGCTGTCGTACGCGCAGTCGGCGGGTTCGGTCACGTCGAACTTCCTGCCGCGCCTGCGCTACACCGGCGCCGCGCTCACGGCCGATCTGGCATGGCTCATTGGCGCCGCTTTCGCGCCGCTCGTGGCGCTCGCGTTGTCGGCGCGCTTCGGGCTTGCGGCCGTGAGCCTGTACCTTCTGTCCGGCGCGATCTGCACGCTGGTCGCGTTGCGGTCGAACCGCGTCGCGGCTGCCATCAGGTAGCGATGGCCTGGCACGCGCGCCTCGAACTCGCGCTCACCCGCGAGGGCGGGCGCAC
>DATBPW010000196.1:0-8282 GCA_036561125.1 Ramlibacter sp.
GCGGGCGGCTGCGGCACGGCGAGCTTCACCTCCACCGAGCCGCGCTGCGCGTCCACACCCGGGTTGATGTACACCACGCGCGCGGCGAAGCGCTGGTCGGCGTATGCGTCCGCCGACGCGAGCGCGTCCTGCCCGAGTTGCAACAGCTTCAGGTTCTTCTCGTCGATCTGCACGACCAGTTGCGCCGCGCCTTCGGGCGACAGCACCATCAGGGCCTTGCCGGGCTGCACCACGTAGCCCTTCTCGACGTCGCGCGAGATCAGGGTGCCCGCTTCCGGCGCGATCACCAGCGCGTACGACAGGCGCGCGCGTGCCATCGCGGCCGCGGCCTGCGCCTGCGCCAGTGCCGCGTCCGCCGCCACCGCGTTGCTGCCGCCGCGGCGCGTGCCCTGGAGCTGCTGCTGCGCCGTGCGCATCTGCGCCAGCGCGACTTCCTGCGTGCGCACCGCATCGTCGAGCGCGGCCTGGCCGATGAATTTCTGTTCGAACAGATCGCGATTGCGCTGCAGCGTGCGCACGGCGACGTCGTGGTTCGCCTGCGCCTGCTTCAGGGATTGCTCCGCGCCGGGCTCGTCGATCTCGCGCACCTGCCGCACGCGCGCCTGCGCCTGGCGCACGGCGAGGTCCGCCTGGTCGACGGCGGCGCGCAGTTCGGACGACTCCAGGCGGATCAGCGGCGTGCCCTTCGTGACGCTCTGGCCTTCGTCGACCGGCACTTCGGCGACGGTGCCGACGATCTGCACGCCGACATCGATGCGATGCGGCGTCTCGACGCGCCCGCTGGCCACCACCGATTGCGTGAATTCGCGCTGCACGACGGGTACGACGGCCACGCTCGGGCCGAGCAGCAAGCGCGGCGCCGCGACCCCGGCCGCAACAAGGACCACGAGGCCCGCAACCCCCCAGCCGGCATGGCCGCGCAATCGCTTGATCGCTTCCGGAAATTTCATGCGTGCGCTTCCTCGCCCGCGCGCACCAGCAGCACCGGCGTCGGCGCGCGCCGCAGGACTTCCTCCGCATCGCTGCCGGACTTGAGCCTTTGCCAGCCGCTGCGCCCGTGCGTGCCCATCACGAGCAGGTCGTAGCCGCCGGCAGCCTCGGCGAGGATCGCATCGGCCGTGAGGCCTGCGGAGATTTCGCGCAAACTGGTCTGCAATTCCACGCCCGATTCGCGCGCGCGCGCGGCGGCGCGATGGAGCACGTCCTGCGCGCGAGCGCGCAGTTTCGCGATGTGCTCGTCGAACAAGGCGGCGCTGGCCATCTGCATCTGCGCCTGCGCTTCGTCGCGGCTCATGACGCACAGCGCCGTCAGGCGCGCGCCGCTGCCCGCGGCGAGCACGATCGCCTCCTGCAGCCCGCGCTCGGCGACCACGCTGCCGTCGATCGCCACGAGGATGTTTGCATACATGCGGCCATCTTGGCCGCGTGCTGCCGCGCGGCCTTGACGGGGGTCAACCGCCGCCGGAATGCAGTTGCATCAGTCGAGCATGTCGACCGTGTCGGGGTCCGGCACTTCGCCGATCGACTTGCGGGTGAGCTTGCTCTGCACCATCAGCCATTCGCAGAAGGCCTTGATCTCCGGGCGCTGGGCGCTGCGCGGGCCGACGATCAGCCAGTAGGCCATGGGCGAATCCATGCGCTGGTGCGGCAGCGGCTCGACGAGGTCGCCGTTCGCGAGGGCCTCCGCGATCATCGGCAGGCGCGCGAGCACGACGCCCTGGCCGGTGAGCGCCGCCTGCACCATCTGGTACGCATAGTTGAAATAGAGCCAGCGCTTGGGCTGCAGCTTGGTCAGCCCGTTCTCGTCGAACCAGCGCCGCCACGTGAGCCACTCGAGATGGGTCGAGTGCGCGTCGCCGGCTTCGATCAACGTGAAATTCGCGAGGTCCGAGGGCTTCTTCAGCGGCGTGTCGCCCTTGAGCAGCCACGGGCTCGCGACGGGCGTCAGCTGTTCGCCGAACAGGCGCGTGGCGTGCGGCGGCATCGTTGCCGTCGGGCCGTAGCGCAGCGCGAGGTCGACGTCGGACACGTCGAGGTCGAGCGTCTGGTCGGATGCGTCGATGCGGATGTCCATGTCGGGATGGTCGCGCTGGAACTGCTCGAGGCGCGGGATGAGCCACATCGACGCGAACGACGCGAACGTGGTGAGCGCGACACTGCGGCGGCCCGCGCTCTGCCGGATCTGCCGCACGGCGCCGTCGATGCGCGGCAAGGCGTTGGTCACGGCCAGCAGCAGTTGCGCGCCCGCGCTCGTGAGTTCGACCGCGCGCGTGTGCCGCAGGAACAGCGGCACACCGACTTCCTCTTCGAGGGCCTGGATTTGCCGGCTCACGGCGGATTGCGTGAGCGCCATTTCCTCCGACGCCGCGCGGAAGTTGAGATGCCGCGCGACGGCTTCGAAGGCGCGCAGGTAGCCGGCCGAAACCGGGCGGGTGCGAAGGTGCGTCTGCGAGTACTGCATGCGTCCTGTCAGGGGCTAGTTTCGTGTCAGGAGAGATGGCGCGATTGATGCGATTCTCGAATCAATAGGTTAGCCGGATTTCATTGGACTGCCAAGCGATTGGCGCCGATCATCCAATGCCGAAACGTCACTGACCGGAGAACCCCATGCTGATCCCGCAAGTCACTGCCCTGACCCCGCGCTGCGCCGAGCCCACCCTGCCCGGCACGTGGAAACTCGCAGCCGGCCGCGCGATCACGCTCGAGCCGCGCGAGCCCGGCATCCTCAAGGTCGCGCATGGCCGCCTGTGGGCGACCTTCGAAGGCCCGCACGCGGGCCGCCTGAACGAATCGGGCGACCACTTCATGGGCACGGGCGAACAGGTGCGCATCGCGCCCGGCCAGCGTATGGTCGTCGAAGCCTGGAACGAAGGCTGCCCGGCGTACTTCAGCTGGGACCCGCTGCCTGCGCCCGCGCCGGTGCGCCGCACCGCGGCCGACGTCGCGCAACCGCTGTCCGAGCTGCGCCTTGCCGTCGTCTACGGCGCCCACGCGGCATCTCGCCTCGCTTCGGGCCTCGCGCAAATCGCGTGGCAATCGGTCTTCGGGCCGCGTGTGTCGCACGAAGAACATATGTGCACGCGGCACGGCGCGTTGAACTGACCCAATCCAGGGCAACCGCGGAACCGGCTTTGCCGGGCCGCCGGTTGCGCCCCCTCGAGGGGGAAGCGCCGCAGGCGCTTCGGGGGTGGGTGTAGATTCGGGCATGGCCCGGCCGAAGTCTTCCGAGCACGAACTGCGCCGCGACGAGATCCTCGACGTCGCGGCGCAGTGCTTTGCGGACAAGAGTTACCACGCCGCGAGCATGAACGACATCGCCGCGGCGTGCGGCACGTCGAAGGCGCGCCTGTACCACTACTACGAGAGCAAGGAGGCGATCCTGTACGACCTGCTGGACCGCTACACGCAGCGGCTGCTCGCGGTGATCGGCCAGGTCGAAGCGACCGCGCAGCGGCGCAACCTGGACGACCGCGCCGCGCTGCACGAGCTCGTGCGCTCCTTCCTCGAGGAATACGAAAATTCCGCCACACGCCACGCCGCCCTGCTGCACGACACCAAGTTCCTCGGTGACGCGCAGCGCGAGGCGATCGTCGAGAGGCAGCGCGACGTTGTCGCGGCGGTCACGCGGTTCCTGCGCCGCGCGTACCCGAATCGCGTGAAGGCGGCCAACCAGACGCCCGTCGCGATGATGTTGTTCGGCATGATCAACTGGACGTTCACGTGGCTGCGCCCCGGCGGCGCCATGAGCTATTCGCAGTTCGCCGAAGAGGTGATCGCCATGCTGGAGAAAGGCCTCGCGGCGTGAATGCGCCCTTGCACGTCATCGTGATGGGCGTGTCGGGCTGCGGCAAGTCCGAGGTCGGGCAACGCCTCGCTGCGCTGTTGCAATTGCCGCTCATCGAGGGCGACTCGTTCCATCCGCCGTCGAACATCGAGAAGATGCGCAACGGCGTGCCGCTCACGGATGCGGATCGCGCCGGCTGGCTCGACATGCTCGCGCGTGAACTCGCGCAGCATCCGCAAGGCGCCGTGCTGACCTGCTCGGCGTTGAAGCGGTCGTATCGCGACCGGCTGCGCGCGGCATCGCCCGGCCTGAAGTTCGTGCACCTCGCGCTGCCGCAGGAAGAAGCGCAGAAACGCGTCGCGTCGCGGCCGGGGCACTTCTATCCGCCCAGCCTGGTCGCGAGCCAGTTCGCCGCGCTCGAAGACCCCGCCGGCGAAGCCGGTGTCGTCGTGGTCGACGCGCGCCTGCCCCTGGATGAGGTCGCGGCCCGCGCGGGTGCGGCCCTGCGCGCCTAGAATCGGGCGCATGTCCAAGGCATTCGCGAGCCAGGCCGACCTGGCAGACAAGAAGATCACGTTCGAGCAATTGAGCCCGCATTGCTGGGCGTACACGGCCGAGGGCGACCCGAACTCCGGTGTGATCGTCGGCGAGAAGTACATCATGGTCAGCGACGCCACGGCGACGCCCGCGATGGCGCGCGACCTGATCGCGCGCATCCGCACCGTGAGCGACAAGCCGATCAAGTACGTGCTGCTCACGCACTACCATGCCGTGCGTGTGCTCGGCGCGAGCGCCTATGCCGCTGAAGGCGCGACCGAGGTCATCGCCAGCCAGGGCACGTACGAGCTGATCGCCGAGCGCGGCGAAGCGGACATGAAGTCGGAGATGGATCGCTTTCCGCGGCTGTTCCGCAATGCCGAATCCGTGCCCGGGCTCACCTGGCCGACGATGGTGATCGGCGGCGGCGATCCCACGAAAGGCGAAATGCCCGGCAAGCTCACCGTGGATCTCGGTGGCGTGAATGTGCAAATCTGGTCGCCGGGCTGGGGCCACACGCGCGGCGACACGATCGCGTGGGTCGAGAACGAGAAGGTGCTCTTTTCCGGCGACCTCGTCGAATACAACGCGGGCGTCTACACCGGTGACGCGCATCTCGAAGAGTGGCCCGCGACGCTCGAAGCGCTGCGTGCGTTGCGCGCCGAGGCGATCGTGCCCGGCCGCGGCGAGGCGATGAAGGGCGGCGCCGCCGTGAACCAGGCGCTCGATTACACGAAGCGCTGGGTCGAGACGCTGTTCAAGTGCGCGAAGGAAGCCGCCGCGCAGAACATGGACCTGAAGGCCGCGATGGCGCACACACGCAAGGCGATGGACCCGGTGTTCGGCGGCGTGTTCATCTACGAGCACTGCCTGCCGTTCGACGTGAGCCGCGCGTTCGACGAGGCCCGCGGGGTCAAGAACCCGCGCGTGTGGACGGCGGAGCGCGACAAGGAGATGTGGTCGTCGCTGCAAACATAGGCGGGCTGTCGGCGCGCGACTACATTCCGCCCGCCGGCGCGACTACAACACGGCTGGGGTCCGGCTCTTAAGCTGCCCGCTGCATCACCGGAAGGAGCAGCCCCATGTCGAACCAGACGCCCCGCATCCTGCAGCAGCAACCCGAGCGCGATGGCGATCGCGAACAGCAGCAGCAAGGGTCGACCGATTTGCAGGACGACAAGCCCGGCGCGCGCGGCGAGCCCATGGGCGAAGGCAGCTACAAGGGCACGGCCGACTACAACCAGCGGCAGGCCGAATACATGAAGACGCACGACGTGCGCAAGGACGCCGAGGCCGCCAGGCCGCGCTCGGAAGAGGAAGCGCGCGACATGGAGCGGGCCGAGGAAGAAGGCAAGTCCCACTCGAGAGGCGAGCACTGACACGGCGGGCAGCCGTGGAACCGGCTCTGCCGGGCCACTGGCTGGCCCCCTTGAGGGGGGAGCCCCGCAGGCGCTTCGGGGGTGGCACCATAATCGCCGCATGAGTCTTCCCATCGACGTGGTGATCATGGCGGCCGGCAAGGGCACGCGCATGAAAAGCCGCGTGCCCAAGGTCCTGCATCGCCTCGCCGGCCGACCGCTCCTCGCGCACGTGATGGCGACCGTCGACCGGCTCGATGCACGCAAGGTCATCGTCATCACCGGCAATGGGGCGGACGAGGTCGAGAAGGCATCGTCCTCGTGGCTGCGCAAGGCGCCGCAGTATGTGCGCCAGGAGCCGCAGCTCGGCACGGGGCACGCCGTGCAGCAGGCCGCGCCGAAGATCGGCGACGACGGCATCGCGCTCATCCTCAACGGTGACGTCCCGCTGGTCGAAGCGCAGACGCTGCAGGACCTCGTGCGTGCGTGCGCGGGCGAACGCCTCGCGTTGCTCACCATCGACATGCCCGACCCGACGGGCTACGGCCGGATCATCCGCAGCGGCGCCTCGGTGCAGGCCATCGTCGAACAGAAGGATGCGAGCGAGCAGCAACGTGCGATCCGCGAGGTCTACACCGGCTTCATGGCCGCGCCCGCGACGCTGCTGAAGGCGTGGCTCGCACAGCTCACCAACGACAACGCGCAGCGCGAGTACTACCTCACCGATGTCGTCGCGCTCGCAGTCAAGGACAGGACGGAGGTCGTCGCCGTGAAATCGCAGGACAGCATCGCAGTCGAGGGCGTGAACAGCCCGATGCAGCTCGCATCGCTCGAGCGCGCGCACCAGCAGCGCGAAGCCGCGCGCCTGATGGAAAGCGGTGTGCGCATCGCCGATCCGGCGCGCTTCGACGTTCGCGGCACGCTCGAATGCGGGCAGGACGTGGAGATCGACGTCAACTGCATCTTCGAAGGCGCCGTGAAATTGGGCGACGGCGTGCGCATCGGCGCGAATTGCGTCGTCGCGAATGCCACCATCGACGCCGGCGCGGTGATCCATCCGTTCACGCACATCGACGGTGAGAAGCTCGGCGTGACAGTCGGGCCGGGCGCACTCGTCGGCCCGTTCGCGCGGCTGCGTCCCGGAGCGCGGCTCGGGGCCGAGGTGCACATCGGCAACTTCGTCGAAGTGAAGAACTCCACGCTTGCCAAGGGCGCGAAGGCCAACCACCTCGCGTATCTCGGCGACTCGACCGTCGGCGAGCGAGTGAACTACGGCGCCGGCTCCATCACCGCGAACTACGACGGCGCCAACAAGCACCGGACGGTGATCGAGGCGGACGTGCACGTCGGCAGCAACTGCGTGCTCGTCGCGCCGGTGAAGATCGGCGCGGGCGGCACCGTCGGTGCGGGCTCGGTGATCACGAAGGACGCGCCCGCGGGCGCGCTGTCGATCGCGCGCGGCCGGCAAGCCACGATCGCCAACTGGCAGCGGCCGAAAAAAGAAAAGAAGTGATCAGCGCGCGGGCCGCGGCATCGCGATGCGCGGCTCGAACTTCGCGCGCTTGACCGAGAAGAATGCCTTCACGTTGCGCACGTTCGCGTCGCTCGTGAACAGGCGCTGCGCGAGCTGCAGGTAGTCGGGCATGTCGCGCGTGTGCACGACGAGCACGAAGTCCGGTCCGGGCGACACGCGATAGCACTGCTGCACGGCCGCGTCCTTCACGACGCGCGCTTCGAATGCCTCCTGTTCCTCGTCGCCCTGGCGCTCGAGCGTGATCTCGACGACGGCTTGCAACCCATGCCCGAGGACCGGCGCGAGCTTGTCGGGATCGACGATCGCGATCTCGCGCGCGATGAGGCCGTCGTCGCGCAGACGCTTCACGCGCCTGAGGCAGGTGGGCGGCGAGATGTGCACCTTGGCCGCGAGCTCCTGGTTCGTCAGCGACGAGTCCTGCTGGAGCTGGTCCAAAAGAGCCAAGTCGACGGCGTCCAGTTGTTCCATATTCAAATGATATTTGGAATAATATTCCAAGTCAATGCAGTGATGAAATTGGATTTCCGAAATGGCTGAAAATAGAGTCCATATTTCTCGCTCGCGCCCCTACATTGCCCCGACCGCAGCGAACCCAGGAGTCCTCCCATGTGTGGCATCGTCGGCGCCGTCTCCACGCGCAACATCGTCCCCGTCCTCGTGCAAGGCCTGCAACGGCTCGAATACCGGGGCTATGACTCGTGCGGCGTGGCCGTGTACGCGAAGGGGCTGAAGCGCGCGCGCAGCACCGATCGCGTCGCGACGCTGCTCAAGCAGGTCGAGGACGAACACATCGAAGGCATGACGGGCATCGCGCACACGCGCTGGGCCACGCACGGCGCGCCGGCGGTGCACAACGCGCATCCGCATTTCAGCCACGGCCCGGGCGAGGGCGCGAGCAAGCGCGCCGGGCGTATCGCGCTCGTGCACAACGGCATCATCGAAAACCACAACGAGCTGCGCTCGTCGCTGCAGGGCCGCGGCTACATCTTCGACAGCCAGACCGACACCGAAGTCATCTGCCACCTGATCGACAGCCTGTACGAAGGCGACCTGTTCGAGGCGGTGCAAA
>DATBPW010000197.1:0-2704 GCA_036561125.1 Ramlibacter sp.
AGCCCGCGCGCTGCGCGCTGCAGGTCCTGCGTCATGCCCTGCGCGAGCTCCTCGGCTTTGCGCCGGGCGTTCGCAAGCTGCCAGATCGAGAACGCCAGCGCGGCGCTGAGCAGCATGCCGAGCAGCGCGGCGGTGATCGGCACGATGGCCGCGGGCTCGATCGCCGGCGTGCCCGCGACGTCGAGCGTGAGCTCCTGGCCGCCGACACCCAAAACGCGCACTTCGCGCAACTCCCTGTCGTCCCAACCGTTGCGCGCGCCGGTGCTGAGCGGCTGGCGTGCGGGATCGGTCGAGTCGAAGAGCAACTGGCTCTGGTCGACGGGGCCGTCGTACAGGCGAAAGTCGACTTCCGGCGCGAACGTGTTGCCCACCTCGGCGAGCACTTCGGCGGCGGCCATGCGGGCGTACACCACGCCGACGAGTGCGCGCTTGCGTGCCTCGGGCGTGGCCGGGTCTTCGCCGCGGCGGAAGATCGGCAGCACCATCATCCAGCCCGCGCGCCGCGTGCTGTCCTGCAGCACCGCGATGCGATCGGTGAGAGCCATCTGCCCGGTGGCGACGGCGCGTTCGATCGCCTGCCGGCGCGGCGCTTCCTGCCCGACGTCCGCGCCATACGCGCTGAGGTTGGCGCTGCGCGGCTCGATGTCGGTGACGACGTACAGGTCGGGCTGGTTGCCCCCGGTGCGCACGGTGAAATCCGGATCGGCCTTGCGCATCTGCGCGGTGAACGATTCGAGGTTGGTGCGCGCCACGCGGCGGATCACGCCGAAGCCGAGCACGCCGTGGAATTCGCCGGGCAGGTCGCGTGCCTGCACCCAGTCGCGAAACTGCTCCGGCGTGAGGTCGCCGTTGCTCGCGTACGTTGCGGCAAGCCCGCGCAAGCCGTACTGCGCCTGGTTGATGCGCCGGAGCACGTCGACCTCCAGCCGCCGTTCGGCGCCTTCGAAACGCGCCTGCGCTTCCGCGCGCAAGGAATTGTCCAGCGCGTGCGACACGGCGTAGGTGACGAGCAACCCCAGGACCAGGGCGAACAGCGCAATGGCGGCGGCGCGCCGCCCGGGGATGGCTTGCGGGGCGCGGTCGGCCTCGCTCATTTCAGCGAGAGCACTTCCATCACGTCGATCGGGTTCCCTTCGCCCGGGGCCGCGGCTTGCGTGCTGCGGCCGGTCACGACCTTGCCCGCCATCTCGCCGACGAGGCTCGCCGATGCGGCGACGGCCCAGTGCGATGAGCGCGCGGCCTCGCACACCGCATCGAGTTCGTGCATCGCGCTGCCGGTCGCGAGCGATGACGCCGGGCCGCCGTGCAGCGGATCGTCCACGCGCATCACCGTGACCGGCCCGCAATGCAGGCCGATCGTCGCGGTGAGGCCGCCGAGGTTGGCCAGGCCCTTCTGCAAATTGAGCGCGGCACGCACCGCGCGGATGTAGGCGCGCACGCGCACGGAGTCGGCCTCGTCCACATAGACCGCGACCACGTCGCTGCCCGCGGGAAGAAGGTATGCCGGGTTGAACAGGTGCAGCGCGTCGCGCGTGGCGTCGTACACCTTGCGCACCTGCGCGGCCGCGTCCTTGCCGGTGGCGACATGCTGCAGCGCCTGCGCGATCATCGCCTTGAGCACGATGGCGTGCTCGAACTTCACCTGCTGCGCGCCGCCTTCTTCCCACCGCGCACCGAGCGCCTCGACCAGCTGGCGTTCGTAGTCCGCGGCGAGCGACTCGCGCTGCTCCTCCAGCGCGGTGATGAACGAATCGTTCATCGAATTGACCAGCCCTTCGTGCAGCGCGCGGCGCTTGGCCAGCAGCGCGTCGACGGCGTCGGTGAGCTCCTGGAAGCTGAACGGCTTGGTGAGGTAATCGTCCGCGCCGGCGTTCATGCCCAGCCGCATGTGGGTGCGCTCGGCCATCGACGTGAGCATGATCACCGGGATGCCGGCGATGCCTTCTTCCTGGCGCAGGGCCGTGACGAACTGGTAGCCGTTGAGCCCCGGCATGATCACGTCGCACACGATGAGGTCGGGCAGCAGGGCGCGCGCTCGGTCGAGGCCTTCGACGCCGTCGCGCGCCTCGAGCACTTCGTGGCCGCCGCGCGTGAGCGCCTGCGTGGCGACGAGGCGCTGCACGCGGTCGTCGTCGATCACCAGGATGCGGGCCATGCCGCATGTTAAGCCACGGACGGGCAGCAAAAAAAAAGAGGGCCCAGTCTTGGACTGGGCCCAACATGCCAGTCGCGGGACGGAGGGCCGGACCAGCTCACCCCGGAGGAGGAGGGGACTCAGAGGAGTCGGGGTGATTGGGTTGTAGTAGACCTTTCGCACGCGGACGAGCCTGTAGGACAAGGCCGACAGCGTTTGCCAGACGGAAGCGGACGGGCCCGCAGTGAGCTCGGCGGTACGCGCAACCCCAGGCTCAGGCAGCTTGTGGCAGCGCGCGCAGCCCGACGGTTTCGAGCAAGTCCTGCAGGTCCTTGTAGGCCGACACGTGCTCGGGCACTGCGTGTGCCGCGATGCCAAATTGGTCGAGCAGGCGGGCGCACGCCGCCGCGGGCTCCCCCGACACGCCCGCCAGCCAAACCGCCGGGGTGCGATCAAGACCCTTCACGGCCTTCGCGATGTTCTGCGCGAGTTCGACGATCGCGGCGGGCCGGTTGCCGGCGAGCAGCACGATCGCATCGACCGCCGGCATGGAATTGCGCACGCCGGCAC
>DATBPW010000198.1:0-3613 GCA_036561125.1 Ramlibacter sp.
GCGTCGGCGCGTTACGACGACCGCCTCGACATCGGCCTGAAGTGCGCGCGCATCGGCAACTCGTCGATGGTGCTGCCGTGCGCGATCTTCCGCGACAACGACCTGCTCGTCACCGGCGAACTGGTGTACGTTTTCGCCGACCCGGCGACGCAGAAGTCCAGGCCCGTTCCTGCGCCCCTGCGCGAGCTGCTCACGGCCTACGAAGCCGGCGAGAGCGTGGTCGATGTGAGGCTCGGATCGTGGAGCGAGTTGCGCGAGCCGGCGCAGCGCATCCGCTCCGACGTCTTCATCGACGAGCAACGCATCCCGAAAGAGCTGGAGTGGGACGAAGACGACCAGACGGCGCTGCACGCGGTGGCGTACAACCGGCTCGGGCAGGCGATCGCGACCGGCCGCCTGCTGCCGTCCGACAACGGCACGGCGAAGATCGGTCGCGTCGCGGTCAATCGCGTGCTGCGCGGCTCCGGCGTCGGTCGCTCGCTCATGGACGCGCTCATGGACTCCGCCCGCCGCCGCGGCGACGAGCGCATCGTGCTGCATGCGCAGCGCACCGCGGAATCGTTCTACCGCAGGCTCGGCTTTTCGGTGCATGGCGCCGAATTCGAAGAGGCCGGCATTCCCCACATCGACATGGCGCGCGAGCTTGGCGCGTCCTGAGGCCGTGCAACCCGAAAGGTCGCGCCTGGATTCGTGGGGCGTTCCCGCGATCATCGCGCTGACCTTGTTCCTCGCGCCGGCGCTCGGCGCCACGAAAGAGGAGCTGCTGCAGGACACGCTGAAGTCCGCCATCGTGTCGTTCGGCGCCTTGCTCGCCGCGCTCGTGTTCTTCTGGCCGCGGCGGCGCGAGCCGCGCAACTTGCAATGGCATGCGGCCTTGTTCCTGCCGCTCGCGCTGATGGCATACGCGCTCGGCAGCATGGCCTGGTCCCACACTTATCTCGCGGGTGTCGAAGCGATCCGGTGGTTCGTGTTCGCGGTGCTGATGTTCCTCGGCTTGAACGCGTTCACGCGCGAACGGCTGCCGCTGCTCGCGCTGGGCATCGTCGCCGGCGGTGCAGCCGCGTCGATGTGGACCGCGCTGCAGTTCTTCTTCGGCGTGAGCCTGTTCCCGCAAGGACCGCACCCGGCGTCCACTTTCGTCAACCGGAATTTTTTCGCCGAGTTCACGGTCTGCACGCTGCCGTTCACGGTCATGTTGCTGGCGCTCTCGCGCCGCAGCGCGACGGTGGCGTTCCTGTCGGCTGTCGCCGGGCTGGAGATCCTTGCGCTGTGCATGACGGGCACGCGCGCCGCGCTCGCCTCGTTGTGGCTGCTCCTGCTGGTCGTGTTTCCTGTCGTCGCCTGGCGCTTCCGCGCGAGCTTCGCGTTTCCTCGTTGGCACACCGGGACGCAGGTGCTGAGCATCGCGATCGTGGTCGCGATCGTCGTGGGGCTTGGCATGGTGCCGACGCCGGACCGCGAACTTGCCGCCGAAGGCCACGGCACGACCGCGCTGGAACGCGCGTTCGTGCGCACGGCATCGATCACGCCCGGCGACTCGTCGCTGTCGATCCGGATGGTGATGTGGCGCGCGACCGCGCAGATGATCGCCGCGCATCCATTCGCCGGCGTCGGCGCGGGCGCATGGGAGAACGAGATCCCGCTGTACCAGGCCGACGGCGCGCTGGTCGAAACGGATTTCTACGTGCACAACGAGTTCCTGCAACTCGTGGCCGAGTACGGCGTCGTGGGGTGGCTGTTCCTCCTGGGCTTGCTCGCGTGGCTCGCGCACGCGGCGTGGCGGACCTGGATGCTCGACGATGCGCAAGAAGCCGCGTGGCGCGCCGTGCTGCTGTCCAGCTTGCTCGCGTTGCTGATCGTGAGCAACGTCGGCTTCCCATGGCGCATGGCGGCCACCGGTGCAATCTTCGCGACTTGTCTCGGCGCTCTCGCGGCATCCGACATGCGCATCGGCGCGAACCAGCGTTGGTGGCGTTCGTTCGCGTGGAAGCCGTCGTGGTCGATTGCCGCATCAACCGCGGCGATTGCAGCGCTCGGGCTCGCCGTGCACATCACATGGCTCGCGGCGGAAGCTGAAGCCGATCTGGTGCGCGCCTCACGCATCGCTCTCACGATCTCGGCATCGCACGACCCGAACAATCCGCGCTGGGGCAAGGCCAAGGCGGAAATGCTGTCGCGGCTGCACGAGGGCGTGGCCATCAATCCGCACTACCGCAAGCTCACGCCCGTCGCGGCCGACGAGCTGGCGCGCTGGGGCGACTGGCAGGACGCGATCTGGGTGTGGGAAAGCGTTCTTTCGTCGCGGCCCTACGTCGTCGCGATCCTCACGAACGTTGCGCGCGGCTACTTGGCGACGGGTCGGCCCGCGCAGGCGCAGGCCTACATCGAGCGCGCTCAGCGCATCCAGCCGAACGCCCGGTCCGTGCGCTCGGCGGAAGTGCTGCTGTACGCGACGAGCGGCCAGGATGCCGCGGCGCTCGAAAAAGGTCGCATCGCGATGCAAGAAGGCATCGTCGACTACGACATGGCGAACGCGATCTTCGTCGTCGGCCTGCGCCAGCACGACTATGCGATCGCGGAGCAGGCGATGAAGCTGCGGATCGCGAACTGGGATCGCGACCGCGCGCAGGGCTGGCTGCAGCTCGCGAAGCTCTATGACGAAGACCTGCACGACCCCGCGAAGGCGGCGGACGCGCGGGCGCACGCCGCTCAGATGTCGGCGAGCAAAGGGTAGGGCGGCGGCGCGAGCTTCACCTCGGTGCCGTCGGCCGATCCCGAAGTGATGCGCCCGGCATTCGCGCTGGCGACTTGCACGGAAACGATGGCGTCCCATCCGCCGTCGGGTGACGCGGCCGCTTGTGCGACGACACCGCAGGGCTGTTCGCGATCCGATTCGTGAAACAGCTCGTCGCCCGGCTTCATCGGCGAAGCGCCGTGGGCCAGATAGGCGCGGCGCTTGAGCGTGCCGCGGAACTGGCTTCGCGCCACGACCTCCTGGCCCGGGTAGCAACCCTTCTTGAAATTCACGCCGCCCACGGATTCGTAGTTGAGCATCTGCGGCACGAAAGCTTCGACGATGGGCGCGGTGATCGTCGCGACGCCGCTTTGCACTTCGGTCCAGGCCCAGAGCGCGGGTTCGAGCGCTGGACCGGCTGGCTTTGCCGCACCCGCCGGCACCGCCGCCAGCGACCGGGACAACGTCCCGGCCGGGTAGAGCGAGACCACGATCGCGTCGCTCTCACGACGGACGTGCCATGGCAACTGCGCCCGTGCATCGCCCGCGATGCCGTACAGCTCGAATTCGGTCGACGCGTCGCGCAACTTCGCCTTCGCGCGCAGCACGAACATCGACAGGCGCTTCAAGGTTTGCGGCAGGATGTCGCGGGGGGTGACGAGCAGGATCTCGCCGTTGCCGTGCTTGAAACCGATGAAGCTCGCAAGCATCCGGCCCTTCGCGGAACACCACGCGGCGAGGCGCGCTTCGTCCGTGCCGAGCAGCGCGAAGTCGTTGGTGAGCTGGTTCTGCAGGAAACTCGCCGCGTCGTCGCCGGCGACGGCAATGACGCCCAGGTGCGCGAGCGGGGCGACTCCATCCAAGGCTGTGGTCATCGCT
>DATBPW010000199.1:0-8331 GCA_036561125.1 Ramlibacter sp.
GCCGCGCATCTGGAAGTTGGCCGTGATCACCGCCACCGCGCCGGCGTCGATGATGCGTTCGTTGAGCGACTTCGCCGAGAAGCCGCCGAACACCACGCTGTGCGTCGCGCCGATGCGCGCGCAGGCCTGCATCGTCACCACACCCTCGATCGTCATTGGCATGTAGATGATCACGCGGTCACCCTTGCGGATGCCTTGCGCCTTGAGCGCGTTCGCGAACTGCGAAACCTTCGCGAGCAGCTCCTTGTACGTGACCTTCGTGACCGTGCCGTCGTCGGCCTCGAAGACGATCGCCGTCTTGTTCTCGACCGGCGTGCCCATGTGCTTGTCCAGGCAGTTGGCCGAAGCGTTGAGCTCGCCGTCCTCGAACCACTTGTAGAACGGCGCCTCGGATTCGTTGAGCGTCTTGGTGAACGGCTGGGTCCACTGGATGTTCTCGCGCGCCAGGCGCGCCCAGAAGCCTTCGTAGTCCTTGTCGGCTTCCTGGCACAACGCGTCGTACGCGGCCATCCCCGAAATGCGCGCAACCTTGACGGCGGCTTCGCTCGGGGGAAACACGCGGTTCTCGACCAGGACCGATTCGATGTTGCTCATTGCTGCTGTCTCCGCTCGGATGGAATTGGGGCGTAATGTCAGTCTTGCCACTTACAAGCCACTGACGGGCCCCGCAAGGCAAATCTACTCCCAACGCGCTGCACTTGTCATCGCGTCAAACCATCTTGTCCGGCCGCACCCACTCGTCGAACTGCTCCGCCGTGACGAAGCCCGTGGCGATCGCCGCCTCGCGCAGCGTGATTCCTTCCTTGTGCGCCTTCTTCGCGATCTGCGCCGACTTGTCGTAGCCGATGTGCGGATTGAGCGCGGTGACCAGCATCAGCGAGCGCCCCACCAGTTCGGCGATGCGCTCGCGGTTCGGCACGATGCCCGTCGCGCAGTGGTCGTTGAAACTGGCCATGCCGTCGGCGAGCAGCCGGACGCTTTGCAGGAAGTTGTGCGCGATCATCGGGCGGAACACGTTCAGCTCGAAGTTGCCGGACGCGCCGCCGAAGTTGATCGCGACGTCGTTGCCGAACACCTGGCAGCACAGCATCGTCACCGCCTCGCACTGCGTCGGGTTGACCTTGCCCGGCATGATCGACGAGCCCGGCTCGTTCTCGGGAATGCTGATTTCGCCCAGGCCGCTGCGCGGCCCGCTCGCGAGCCAGCGGATGTCGTTGGCGATCTTCATCATGCTCGCGGCGAGCGTCTTGATCGCGCCGTGCGCATGCACCAGGGCGTCGGCCGCGGCCATCACCTCGAACTTGTTGGGCGCGCTCACGAACGGCAAACCCGTGAAGCGCGCGAGTTCGGCCGCGACGCGTTCCGCGTAGCCGGGCGGCGCGTTCAGGCCCGTGCCCACCGCCGTGCCCCCGAGCGCGAGCTCACACAGGTGCGGCAGCGTGCCGTGCAGGTGCCGGTCGTTCTGTTCCAGCTGCGCGACGTAGCCCGAGAACTCCTGGCCCAGCGTCAGCGGTGTCGCGTCCTGCAGGTGCGTGCGGCCGATCTTCACGATGTCCTGGAACTCCGCGGATTTCGCGGCGAGCGTCGCTTTGAGCTTCATGAGCGACGGCAGCAGGCGATTGCGGATCGCGTCGACGGCCGCCACGTGCATCGCCGTGGGGAACACATCGTTGGAGGACTGGCTCTTGTTCACGTCGTCGTTGGGGTGGACGAGGCGGCCTTCGCCGCGCGGCCCGCCGAGGAGTTCGCTCGCGCGGTTCGCGAGCACCTCGTTGACGTTCATGTTGGTCTGCGTGCCCGAGCCGGTCTGCCACACCACCAGCGGGAATTCGTCGTCGTGCCGGCCGGCCAGCACTTCGTCGCACGCGGCGATGATCGCGCCGGCCTTGTCCTGCGACATCAGGCCCATGAGGTGGTTCACGACGGCCGCCGACCGCTTGACCTGCACGAGCGCGCGGATGATCTCGCGGGGCTGGCGCTCGCCGGAGATCGCGAAGTTCTGCAGCGAGCGCTGCGTCTGCGCGCCCCAGAGGTGGTTGGCCGGCACGTCGATCGGGCCGAAGGTGTCTTTCTCGATGCGGATGTCGTTCATGTTGTGCCCCGTCCACGCCATGGCTAGCGCCAGAACGTAGCAGTTTTCACATCAAACGGGGGCGCGAGGGCCGAAGTGACGACCGTCACGTGTGCGGATGAGCCGCAGACCGCCTAATCGCGCGCCATGCAGCCGTTCCACGAGTTCCTGATGCGCTGGTCGCAAGCCGACGTCACCGCCACCGCTTATGCGCTGGCGCATTTCGGCAGCGAGCGGCCGGAACATGCGTTCCTCGCCGCCCAGCTGCGCGTCGTGGCCGACCGCTGGCAGCAGGGCTTGAGCCTCGAAGCGAGGCACATGCAGCAGCGCATGCCCCGCGTCTAGCTGCCAAGGATTCCACGGAAGCGGGCTGTTGCACCAAGGCTCAGCGGCTCCGGGCTGGAAGTTCCTCACGCCCGGACTAGATTGCATGCGCCGGGAGGACAGCCCCAACGCTGGAGAAGTCGATGCAGCAGGACCGCGATGCGAACGCGCCCGACACGGGCGGCGCCGAGGACGACCGCAGGCAACCGCTGCCGCGCACGGGCGAAGGCGCGGCCAGCGCGCTCGCCCGGCTGAAGGAGCAGGTCGAACAGGAGGCGCCGCGCGAGCAGGACGAACAGTCCGGGGACAACCGCCCCCACGACGACGACGCCCGCGAGTGACGCCAGCCCCGAGGGCGCCCGCGGCGGCGAGCGGGCCCATGTCTGCAATAATCGGCCCGAAGCTTTCATTGCAGCCAATGACACAGGCATTTCGGGTCGCCATCAGCCGGCTCCCGCAGATCATCGAGAAGAACGCCCCCGGCATGATGACGCGCATGATCGCGCGCATGAAGGCCGACCTCGCCCACGTCGAAGTCGGCGACCAGAACGTCTCGCACGGCGCGCTGTTCCTCAAGGTCGCGGAAGAAGACCTGGTGCGCAACTTCGTCACGTCGACGCACGCCGCCTTCCTTCAGGAGGACAGCGCGCTGGTCGGCCTGTCGCTCGAGCCCGAAGGCGGGAAGGCGCAGGACGCCGTGTACACCGGTTCCCTCGCGGCCTACGACAAGTTGTGCGCGAGCGCGCAGCGCCTCGGCGTGAGCGGGCTGGAACGCTTCGGCAAGGATCCGTTCGAGCGTGCGATGGAAGACGCATTCAAGCGCTCCCGGATGGACGAACGCGCGACCGACGAACTCATGGGGTTCGCGCGCGCGGCACTCAACGCCGAACTGCTGGCGATCTACACCAAGCTGGACGACCTCGCGAGCCAGCCGGCGGCCTGACGCGCGCGCGGGCGCAGCGCAGCGAGGGGGCGGTGGGATAATCGCGCTCGCCATGAGCACCACGATCCAGCACGACGACTTCGTCGAATCGATTGCAGCGGCGCTGCAATACATCTCCTACTACCACCCCGCCGACTACATCGCGCATCTCGCGCGCGCCTACGCGCGCGAGCAAAGCCCCGCGGCGAAAGACGCGATCGCGCAGATCCTCACCAACAGCCGCATGAGCGCCACGGGCCACCGGCCCATCTGCCAGGACACCGGCATCGTCAACGTGTTCCTGAAGGTCGGCATGGACGTGCGCTTCGAGGGCTTCAACGGCAGCCTCGCCGACGCCATCAACGAAGGCGTGCGCCGTGCGTACAACCACCCCGACAACACGCTGCGCGCATCGGTCGTCGCCGACCCGCAGTTCGCCCGCAAGAACACCAAGGACAACTCGCCGGCCGTCGTGTTCACCGAGCTCGTGCCGGGCGACAAGGTCGACATCACCGTCGCGGCGAAGGGCGGCGGCAGCGAGAACAAGAGCAAGATGGCCATGCTCAACCCGAGCGATTCGATCGTCGACTGGGTGCTCAAGACGGTGCCGACGATGGGCGCGGGCTGGTGCCCGCCGGGCATGCTGGGCATCGGCATCGGCGGCACAGCGGAGAAAGCGGTGCTGCTCGCGAAAGAGTCGCTGATGGACGACATCGACATGTACGAGCTGCTGCAGCGCGGGCCGAAGGACAAGGCCGAGGAGCTGCGCATCGAGCTGTACGAGAAGGTCAACGCGCTCGGCATCGGCGCGCAAGGGCTGGGCGGGCTCACCACCGTGCTCGACGTGAAGATCAAGATGTACCCGACGCACGCGGCGAGCAAGCCGGTCGCGATGATCCCCAACTGCGCCGCGACGCGCCACGCGCATTTCGTGATGGACGGCTCGGGGCCGGTGTACCTCGATCCGCCGAGCCTCGACCTGTGGCCCGACGTCGAGTGGGCGCCCGACACCAAGAAGAGCAAGCGCGTCGACCTCGGCACGCTGACGAAGGAAGCAGTGGCGAGCTGGAAGCCCGGCGACACGCTGCTGCTGAACGGCAAGATGCTGACGGGCCGCGACGCCGCGCACAAGCGCATCCAGGACATGCTCGCCAAGGGCGAGAAGCTGCCCGTCGATTTCACCGATCGCGTGATCTACTACGTCGGGCCGGTCGACCCGGTACGCGATGAAGTGGTCGGCCCGGCGGGCCCGACGACGTCGACGCGCATGGACAAGTTCACCGAGATGATGCTCGCGCAAACGGGCCTGATCGCGATGATCGGCAAGGCCGAACGCGGGCCCGTCGCGATCGAAGCCATCCGCAAGCACAAGAGCGCTTACCTGATGGCCGTCGGCGGCGCGGCCTACCTCGTGTCGAAGGCGATCAAACACGCGAAGGTCGTCGGCTTCGCCGACCTCGGCATGGAAGCGATCTACGAGTTCGACGTCGTCGACATGCCGGTGACGGTCGCCGTCGACGCGCAAGGCACGAGCGTGCACAACACGGGCCCCGCCGAATGGAGCCGGCGCATCGCGTCGGGCGAGTTCAAGGGGATCGCGGTCGCCGCAGCCTAGTGCAGGTGGCGCGGCCGCCGGCCGCCGTGCCCGCCCGCACCGCCTGCACCGCCGCTGCCGCGCGGCGGCTTGCCGATCTCCAGCGAGCTCACCAGCGCGTCGAAGCGCTGCGAGAACAGGCGATCGACTTCCGCGACGACGCCGCCGAGTTCGGATGCGTCGAAGTGGCGTTCCATCAAGGCCACGACGTCCTCGACGAGCAGGTCGCGCTGCACCTGCATGATCGCCGCGGGTGTGGGGCCGACGAACAGCATCACGAAGTCGTCGCGCGCCTCGGCCTCGGGCGGCTCTTCCTCGTCGTCGAACTCGGCGTCGTAGAAGGTGACCTCGATCGCGGCGCCCTGCTGCGACAGCTCGTTCAGGCTCATGCACATCTCGTCGAGCGACTGGCGGAAATCGTCGTCGCCCTCGACCGTCCAGCACATGTGCAGCACGTGTTCCGCGGGATCGAACTTGATGCCGGGTTCTTCCTCGTACGCGCTCTCGGCGGCGTCCGCGAGCGATTTCGCGCCGGCGTATTTCCACAGCGGCTTGAGCGCTTCCTGCAGCTGCGCATAGGTGACGTCGTGCCGCAGCGGCACGTCGCCGTGCACGTGGATCTCGAAGGGGGCGTCGTAGTTGGCCATGGGTTGGGGTGCGGCCTTTCTGGTGCCTCGGGCCGGACTCGAACCGGCACGCTGCTTTTGGGGCAAGCGGCGGATTTTAAGTCCGCTGTGTCTACCAATTTCACCACCGAGGCATCGGCCCCATTGTGGCGCATCGGTTGGCGGCGGTAATCTGGAGGCGCGTCCCGGAGTCGAACCGAGCTAAACGGATTTGCAATCCGCTGCATAACCGCTTTGCTAACGCGCCGGCCTGTCCATGTGCAAACGGGAAGCAGTGCTTCCCGTTTGCCGAAACTGGAGCGGGCAAAGAGTCTCGAACTCTCGACCTCAACCTTGGCAAGGTTGCGCTCTACCAACTGAGCTATGCCCGCGTGAGTCCCGAATTATAGCGGAGAAAAACAGCCCTCCTCGAGGGCTGTCCTGTCGCTCAATGCGGGGCGCTCGTCGACGGGCGTTGGGCGCCCGCTTCCGGAATCACCGCGGGCGTCGCCGCCGCTTCTTCATCCGTCAACGGCGTCGGCACGCGCTCGAGCGCGATTTCGAGCACCTTGTCGATCCACTTCACCGGGACGATCTCGAGCGCGTTCTTCACGTTCTCGGGAATCTCCTGCAGGTCCTTCGTGTTTTCCTCCGGGATCAGCACCGTCTTGATGCCGCCGCGCAGGGCCGCGAGCAGCTTTTCCTTCAGGCCGCCGATCGCCGTCACCTCGCCGCGCAGCGTGATCTCGCCCGTCATCGCGACGCTCGCGTTCACCGGAATGCCGGTGAGCGCCGAGACGATGGCCGTCGTCATCGCCGCGCCCGCGCTCGGGCCGTCCTTCGGCGTCGCGCCATCGGGCACGTGGATGTGGACGTCCTTCTTCTCGAACACTTCGTCCTTGATCCCGAGCATGCGTGCGCGGCTGCGCACCACCGTGCGCGCGGCCTCGACCGATTCCTTCATCACGTCGCCGAGCGAGCCGGTGCGCAGCACGTTGCCCTTGCCGGGCATCAGCGCCGCTTCGATCGTGAGCAGGTCCCCGCCGACCTCCGTCCACGCCAGACCCACCACCTGGCCGACCTGGTTCTGCTGTTCGGCACGGCCGTAGGTGAACTTGCGCACGCCCAGGAAGTCGTTCAGGTTCTCGGCCGTGACGACCACCTTGCCCTGGTACTTCTTCAGCTGCAGGCCCTTGACGACCTTGCGGCAGATCTTCGACAGGTCGCGTTCGAGCGAACGCACGCCGGCCTCGCGCGTGTAGTAGCGGATGATGTCGCGGATCGCATCGTCCGTGACGTCCAGCTCCGTTTCCTTCACGCCGTTGTTCTTCATCTGCTTGGGCAGCAGGTACTTGATGGCGATGCTGGCCTTCTCGTCCTCGGTGTAGCCCGACAGGCGGATCACCTCCATCCGGTCCAGCAGCGCCGGCGGGATGTTCATCGTGTTCGACGTGGCCACGAACATCACGTCGCTCAGGTCGAAATCGACCTCGACGTAGTGGTCGCTGAACGTGTGGTTCTGCTCGGGGTCGAGCACTTCGAGCAGCGCCGACGCCGGGTCGCCGCGGAAGTCCTGGCCCAGCTTGTCGATCTCGTCGAGCAGGAACAGCGGGTTGCGCGTGCCCACCTTGGACAGCGACTGCAGCACCTTGCCCGGCAGCGCGCCGATGTAGGTGCGGCGGTGGCCGCGGATCTCCGCTTCGTCGCGCATGCCGCCGAGCGCCATGCGCACGTACTTGCGGCCGGTCGCGCGAGCGACGGATTGGCCGAGCGAGGTCTTGCCGACGCCGGGAGGCCCGACGAGGCACAGGATCGGCGCCTTCACCTTGTCGACGCGCTGCTGCACCGCGAGGTATTCGAGGATGCGGTCCTTCACCTTCTCGAGGCCGTGGTGGTCTTCGTTCAGCACGTCCTCGGCATGCCCGAGGTCGTGCTTGACCTTCGTCTTCTTCGACCACGGCAGGCCGGTGAGGACGTCGATGTAGTTGCGCACGACCGTCGCTTCGGCGGACATCGGCGACATGAGCTTGAGCTTCTTGAGCTCCTGGTCGGCCTTCTTCTTCGCATCCTTGGGCATGCGCGCGGCCTTGATCTTCTTTTCGATCTCCTCGATGTCGGCGCCCTCTTCGCCTTCGCCGAGTTCCTTCTGGATCGCCTTGACCTGCTCGTTGAGGTAGAAGTCGCGCTGGTTCTTCTCCATCTGGCGCTTCACGCGGCCGCGGATCTTCTTGTCGACGTTGAGGATGTCGACCTCGCGCTCGATCTGCTCGAACAGGTTCTCCAGGCGCTCCTTCACGTCGGCGAGGTCGAGCACGACCTGCTTGCTCTCGAGCTTGAGCGGCAGGTGTGCGGCGATGGTGTCGGCGAGGCGACCCGGGTCGTCGATGCTGGAGATCGACGTGAGGATCTCCGGCGGGATCTTCTTGTTCAGCTTGACGTACTGGTCGAACTGCTGCATCACCGCGCGGCGCAGCGCCTCGATCTCGGCCGACTTCATGTCGCCGCTGCCGGCGTCCTGCGGCGTGACCTCGGCGACGAAGTGCGCATCGCCCTCGGTGATCTTGTTGACGCGCGCGCGCTGCTGGCCTTCGACGAGCACCTTCACCGTGCCGTCGGGAAGCTTGAGCATCTGCAGGATCGTGGAGACGCAGCCCACCTCGAACATGTCGCTGGTGGACGGCTCGTCCTTCGCCGCGGCCTTCTGCGCGACGAGCATGATGCGCCGCTCGGCTTCCATGGCCGCCTCGAGCGCCTTGATGCTCTTGGGCCGCCCGACGAACAGCGGGATGACCATGTGGGGAAACACGACGACGTC
>DATBPW010000200.1:0-4831 GCA_036561125.1 Ramlibacter sp.
GCAACGCGCCACGGCGACGGGCAACGCGATCGTGATCTCGCTCGCGACGCTGTTCCCCGACGACGGCATCGACCTGCAGTCGCTGCAGACCGGGCGCGATCGCACGTGGGGCCGCTCGATCGATGACGAGAAGAAGCCGAAAAAGGAGCGCCAGCCCGTCGCGCCGGGCTCGTACACGTCGGCCGCGATCATCATGCTCACGGACGGCCAGCGCACCACCGGCGTCGACCCGCTCGATGCCGCGAAACTCGCGGCCGACCGCGGCATTCGTGTCTACACGGTCGGCATCGGCACGGTCGAGGGCGAGACCATCGGTTTCGAAGGCTGGTCGATGCGCGTCCGCCTGGACGAGGAAGCGCTCAAGGCCGTCGCGCAGAAGACGAACGCCGAATACTTCTACGCCGGCACCGCGCAGGATTTGCGCAAGGTCTACGAGTCGCTCAGCTCCAAGCTGACCGTGGAGAAGAAGGAAACCGAAATCTCGGCCCTCTTCGCGATGGCCGCAGCGGCGCTCGCGCTGGTCTCCGCCGCGCTGTCGCTGTTGTGGTTCAACCGGATCCTGTAAGCAGCCCCGACGCCAAGTGCAATTGCCGCGCGCAGCGCTGCGCGAGCTGCTCGTCGTGCGTGACGACGATGAAAGACGTGCCGCGCTCGCGCGCGAGCCCCAGCATCATTTCGAACACGGCATCGGCCGTGCCGCGATCGAGGTTGCCCGTGGGCTCGTCGGCCATCACGCACGCGGGGTGCGTGACGAGCGCCCGCGCGATCGCCACACGCTGGCGCTCGCCGCCCGACAGTTCGGCGGGGCGGTGCTTCACGCGCTCGCCCAGCCCGACGGCGGCGAGCATCTGCTGTGCCTGCGCGTGCGCGGCTGGTACATCCATGCGCCGGATGCGCAGCGGCATCGCGACGTTGTCGAGCGCGCTGAATTCGGGCAACAGGTGGTGGAACTGGTAGACGAAGCCCAGGTGCTGGTTGCGCACGCGCCCCTGCGCGGCGGCATCGAGCTTCGAGAATTCCGCGCCCATCAACTGCACGCTCCCCGACGTCGGCGCATCGAGGCCGCCGAGCAGGTGCAGCAGCGTGCTCTTGCCCGAGCCGGAGGCGCCGACGATCGCCACCGTGTCGCCGCGGCGCACTTCGAGGTCGACACCCTTGAGCACCTCGACGTCGATGTCGCCCTCGTGGAAGCGCTTGCGCAGCCCTTGCGCCTGCAGGATGACGTCACTCATAGCGCAGCGCCTCCGCGGGGTTGACGCGGCTCGCGCGCCAGCTCGGGTAGATCGTCGCGACGAACGCCAGCACGAGCGAGATCACGGCGATGGGCACGATGTCGGAGCGCTGCGGGTCGCTCGGCATCTTGGAGATCAGGTAGATGTCGCGCGGCAGGAAGCTCACGTGCAGCAGGTGCTCGATGAAGGGCACGATCACGTCGATGTTGAACGCCACCACGAGGCCGAGCGCGAGGCCGGCCAGCGTGCCGACCACGCCGACCGTGGCGCCCTGCACGACGAAGATGCCCATGATGCTCGACGGCGACGCGCCCAGCGTGCGCAGGATCGCGATGTCGGCGCGCTTGTCGGTCACCGTCATCACCAGTGTGCTCACAAGGTTGAACGCCGCCACCGCGACGATCAGCGTGAGGATGATGAACATCATGCGCTTTTCGACCTGCACGGCGGCAAACCACGTGCGGTTCTGCTGCGTCCAGTCGCGCACGACCGGGTCGCCGCTCAGCGTGCGCTGCAATTCGGCTGCGACTTCCGGCGCCTGGTGCAGGTCCTTCAGTTTCAGGCGCACGCCGGTCGGGCCGTCGAGCCGGAAGATGCGCGCGGCGTCCTCTTCGTTGATCATCGCCAGGCCGCTGTCGTATTCGTAGTGCCCGGAATCGAAGGTGCCGACCACGGTCATCTGCTTCAGGCGCGGCAGCACGCCCGCCGGGGTGACCTCGCCGCTCGGCGCGATCAACGTCACCGGATCGCCCTCGCGCACGCCGAGGCTGCGGGCGAGGTCCACGCCGAGCACGATGCCGAACTGGCCGGGCGCCAGGCGCGCCAGCGCCTGCTTCATGTTGGCCGCGACGTCCGTCACTTCGGGCTCGCGCGCGGGATCGATGCCGCGCACGATCGCGCCGCGCATGTCCTCGCCGCGCGCCAGCAGCGACTGCGCGGCGATGAACGGCGCGGCGCCGATCACCTGCGGGTTGCGCCTGGCTTCCTCGATCGTCTTGTTGACGTCGGGCAGCGGGCCGCCGTCGGCGCCGTAGATCTCGATATGCGACACGACGCCGAGCATGCGGTCGCGCACTTCCTTCTGGAAGCCGTTCATCACGGACAGCACGATGATCAGCGCCGCGACGCCGAGCGCGATCCCGAGCATCGAGACACCCGAGATGAAGGAGATGAAGCCGTTGCGGCGTGTCGCCCGGCCGGCGCGCGTGTAGCGCCAGCCGAGGGCCAGTTCGTAGGGAAGGGTCACAGGCGCGCATTCTCGCATCGATGAGAATACGTGCATGTCGGACGCGGCCCACTTGCTCATCCCTTTCGCATCGTGCGGCCAGGCGGGTTGCGTCCAGGCGCGCCGCACGTTGCGCCTGCCCATGCTCGACAAGCTGCTCACGCGCTTGAAACCCGCGGCCGTCGACGAAGGCGACGAGCACATGCTCTCGATGCCGCACGAGCGCGTGCTGGCGCGCGAACACGGTTTGACGGCGCAGGACGGCCGCACGCCGTGGGCCGCATGGCACGTGCTGCAGGCGGCTCGCGACCCGGGCCGCGACGCGTGGGCATGGGTGACGCCCTGCCATTGGCAAGTCGGCCAGGACCACATCGCGATGACGCATCCGCGGCGGCTCGAACTCACGGTCGGCGAATCGCAGGCGCTGCTCGCGGCGATGCAACCGTACTTCGAGCAGGACGGCATCGCACTCGAATACGACGCGCCGACGCGGTGGCTCGCGCGCGGCGCGGTGTTCGACGGCTTCGCGTCCGCATCGCTCGACCGCGTGATCGGCCACGAGATCGGCTCGTGGCTGCCGCAGGGCGACCAAGGCCGGACCGTGCGGCGCCTGCAGCAGGAAATGCAGATGCTGCTGTACACGCACGAGGTCTACGACAAGCGCACGCACCGCGGGCTGCCGCCGGTCAACTCGTTCTGGGTGAGTGGGACCGGGTCGCTGCCCGCCGCCACACGCGCTCCCACGAAGTCGGCCCTGCAAGTGGAAGAGTCCTTGCGCGACGCCGCGCTCCTGCAGGACTGGGGTGCGTGGGTTTCGTGCTGGCAACGAGTCGACGGGCACGAGTGCACTCGCCTGCTCGAGCGCCTCGACCGCGGTGAACATGTCGCGCTCACGTTGTGCGGCGAACGCAGCGCGCGCACTTTCGCCGGCACGGGCGGTGGCATGTTCGGCAAAATCGCGGCAGCGCTGAAGCCGCGGCACGCGGCCGGCGTGCTCGATTCCCTATGAAGATCATCACGCGAGACTTTCCGCCGCGCGCCGCCTGGGCGCTCGAACAGGCCGGCGTGCATCCGCTGCTCGCGCGCTTGTACGCGGCGCGCGGCGTGCTCGCGCCGGACGAACTCGACGACGGCTTGGGGCGGCTGCTGCCGCCGGGCGGGATGAAGGGCTTGCCCGAAGCGGCCGCGCTGCTCGCGGATGCGATCGCGGCGAATCGCAAGCTGTGCATCGTCGCCGACTACGATTGCGACGGCGCGACGGCCTGCGCGATCGCGCTGCGCGGCTTCAGGCTGCTCGGCGCGCGCGACGTCGGCTACGTGGTGCCGGATCGCGTCGTCGACGGCTACGGGCTCACGCCGTCGATCGCGCAGCGCGTGAAGGAACGCGGCGCGGATGTGCTCATCACGGTGGACAACGGCATCGCGAGCGTCGAAGGCGTCGCGGCCGCGAACGCGCTGGGCCTGCAGGTCATCGTCACGGACCATCACCTGCCGGGCCCGGAGTTGCCCGATGCCGCGGTGATCGTGAACCCCAACCAGCCCGGCTGCACCTTCGAGAGCAAGTCGATCGCCGGCGTCGGCGTGATGTTCTACCTGCTGATGGCGCTGCGATCCGAGCTGCGCGCACGCGGCGTGTTCGATACCGCGACGCAGCCGAAGCTCGACGCGCTGCTGCCGCTGGTCGCGCTCGGCACGGTGGCGGACGTCGTGAAGCTCGACGCGAACAACCGGCGCCTCGTCGCGCAAGGACTCAAGCGCATCCGCGCCGGCGCGCTGCCGTGCGGGCTGGCCGCCCTGTTCGCCGTCGCGGCCCGCCAGCATGCCATGGCCACGACGTTCGACTTCGGTTTTGCGCTCGGGCCGCGCATCAACGCGGCCGGGCGCCTGGCCGACATGACGCTGGGCATCGAGTGCCTGCTCACCGACGACCCGACGCGCGCCGCAGAACTCGCGGCCGAACTCGATCGCATCAACCGCGAACGGCGCGACGTCGAGGCCGGCATGCGCGAGCAGGCCGAGGTGCTGATGGAGCAGATCATGCCCACCGGCGCCCCGCCCGCGGCGCTGGCGCTGTTCCACGAAGGCTTCCACGAGGGCGTGGTGGGCATCGTCGCCGGCCGCATGAAGGACCGGCTGCATCGGCCCACCTTCGTGTTCGCCGTCGGCGCCGACGGCTACCTCAAGGGCTCGGGCCGCTCGATCCCCGGCTTCCACCTGCGCGACGCACTGGACCTCGTCACCAAGCGCTTTCCCGGCGTGCTGCGCAAGTTCGGCGGCCACTCGATGGCGGCCGGCTGCACGATTGCGCGCGAGGACTTCGCCACCTTCGACCAGGCGTTCTCGGCCGTCGCCCAGGAATGGCTGAGCCCCGCCG
>DATBPW010000201.1:0-1939 GCA_036561125.1 Ramlibacter sp.
GCCTTGTCCACTTCGGCCATGTCCAGCTCGATGCCCAAGCCCGGCTTCGCGGGCACTTCGACGCAGCCGCCGCGAATGACGAGCGGCTGCTTCGTCAGGCGCTGCCCGTCCTGCCAGATCCAGTGCGTGTCGATCGCAGTCACCTTGCCGGGCGCAGCGGCACCGACGTGCGTGAACATCGCGAGCGACACATCGAAGTGGTTGTTCGAATGCGAGCCCCACGTCAGGCCCCAGTCGCGGCACGTCTGCGCGACGCGCACCGAGCCTTGCATGGTCCAGAAGTGCGGATCCGCGAGGCGGATGTCGACGGCCTGCAGCGCCAGCGCGTGCGCGAGTTGCCGCCAATCCGTCGCGACCATGTTGGTCGCGGTGGGCAGCCCGGTGGCGCGGCGAAACTCCGCCATCACTTCGCGGCCGGAGAAGCCTTCTTCCGCGCCGCACGGATCCTCGGCGTACGCGAGCACGCCGTGCATGTCTTTCATCAGGCGCACGGCGTCCTTCAACAGCCAGCCGCCGTTGGGGTCGAGCGTGATGCGCGCATCCGGAAAGCGTTCGTGCAGCGCGGTGACCGCTTCGACCTCGTCGTCGCCACGCAGCACGCCGCCCTTCAACTTGAAATCCTGGAAACCGTAGCGCTGCTGCGCCGCTTCGGCCAGGCGCACGATCGCCTGCGGCGTCAGCGCTTCTTCGTGGCGCAGGCGCAGCCAGTCGTCACCGGCTTGCGGCTCGCACGCGTACGGCAAGTCCGTCTTGCGGCGGTCGCCGACGTAGAAGAGGTAGCCGAGCATCTGCACCGAATCGCGCTGCTGCCCTTCGCCGAGCAGCGCCGCGACGGGCAAGCCGAGGTGCTGGCCCTGCAGGTCGAGCAGCGCGGCTTCGACGGCGGTCACCGCGTGGATCGTCGTGCGCAGGTCGAACGTCTGCAGCCCGCGGCCGCCCGCGTCGCGATCCGCGAACTTCGTGCGCATTGCGGCGAGCACCGCATTGATGTTGCCCACGTGCTGGCCTTCGACCAGCGGACGCGCATCTTCGAGCGTCTGCCGGATCTTCTCGCCGCCCGGCACTTCGCCGACGCCGGTATGGCCCGCGTTGTCGGAGACGATGACGAGGTTGCGCGTGAAGAACGGCGCATGCGCGCCGGAAAGGTTGAGCAGCATGCCGTCGCGGCCCGCGACGGGCACGACGCGCATCTGCCGGATCACCGGGGACGTCATCAGGTAATCGGTGCCGGGTTGAACAGCACCAGTGAGTTGTGGAGTTGCCAGCGCTCGGCCCACGTCTTCTTGCGGCCGCTCGCGACGTCGAGCATGAGCCGGAACATGTCCCAGCCCACGTCTTCGATCGTCTGGGTGCCGTCGGCGATCGTGCCGGCGTTGACGTCGATGAGGTCTTTCCACCGGTTCGCGAGCTCGGTGCGTGTGGCGACCTTGATCACCGGCACTTCGGCCAGGCCGTACGGCGTGCCGCGGCCTGTGGTGAACACGTGCAGGTTCATGCCCGCGGCGAGCTGCAGCGTGCCGCAGATGAAATCGCTCGCGGGCGTGGCCGCATAGAACAGGCCGTGCTGCCCCTTCGCGAGCTTGTCGCCGGGGCGTACGACGCCCGCGATCGGCACGCTGCCCGACTTGACGATCGAGCCCATCGCCTTCTCGACGATGTTCGCGAGGCCGCCCTTCTTGTTGCCCGGCGTGGTGTTCGCGCTGCGATCCACGCCGCCGCGCTGCAGGTACTCGTCGTACCACGCCATTTCGTCGACGATCTGCTGCGCGACGTCGGCGTTGATCGCGCGCGACGTGAGCTGGTCCACCGCGTCGCGCACTTCGGTGGTTTCGGAAAACATCACCGTCGCGCCGGCGCGCACGAGCAAGTCGGTGCAGTAACCCACCGCCGGGTTCGCGGTCACGCCCGAGAACGCATCGCTGCCGCCGCATTGCACGCC
>DATBPW010000202.1:0-8585 GCA_036561125.1 Ramlibacter sp.
CTGCGCGTCGACCTGGCCGCCGCCTATCGCCTGGTCGCGCTGTACGGCTGGAGCGACCTCGTGTTCACGCACATCACCGCGCGCATCCCCGGGCCCGACCACCACTTCCTCATCAACCCCTACGGCCTGATGTTCGACGAGATCACGGCGTCGTCGCTGGTCAAGGTCGACCAGCAATGCAACAAGGTGATCGACTCGCCGTTCCCCGTGAACCCCGCCGGGTTCGTGATCCACAGCTGCATCCACGAAGTGCGCGAAGACGCAGGCTGCGTGCTGCACACCCACAGCCGCGCCGGTGTCGCGGTCAGCGCGCAAAAGGGCGGCGTGTTGCCGATCAGCCAGCAGAGCACGTTCGTGCTGGCCTCGCTCGCTTACCACGACTATGAAGGCGTCGCGCTGCGCGACGACGAGAGGCCGCGGCTGCAAGCGGATCTCGGCGACAAGAACTTCCTCGTGCTGCGCAACCACGGTCTGCTCGTCGTCGGCAAGACGATCGCGGATGCGTTCCTGAGCATGTACACGTTCGAGAACACCTGCCGCATCCAGATCGATGCGCAGGCCGGTGGCGAACTCGTGCAGATCAACCCGAAGATCCTGGACGGCCTGGCGCAGGTGATGAAGGCAGTCACCGCCGGACAGGGCGCGAACATCGCCTGGCCCGCGCTGCTGCGCAAGCTCGATCGCACCGACCCGGGCTACAAGTCCTGACGCGAGCGCGCCGCGCTATTTGCCGAACAGGCCTTTGAGCGCGTCGCCGAGCTTGTCGCCGACCTTCGCGCCGGCGCCCGTCCCCACGCCGGGCATGATCGCCGTGCCGATCGCCGCACCGATCAGCGCGCTGCGGCTCAAGGTCACGGACGGCGAATCCAGCGTGCCCCCGACGACGAGCGGAACACCCAACGCCGTCCCCGCGACCTTCTGCGCCAGGTCCACGTTCACGCTGCCGGACAGATGCTTGTCGGCGGCCATCGTGATGTTCCCCGTCGCCGACAACGCGCCCGACGACGCGACGAGGTTGCGAAGCTCGGCCTCGCGGCCATGCGTCGCGAGCTGGCCCGCGAGTGTATCGAGGTGAGTCTCGCCGCCGCGATTGATGCCGACGGTCTTCACCGCCTGCGCCAGGTCGATCCCGTGGAGGACCGCGTTGTGCACGGTGAACTTCGTCTGCGACTGCAGCACGTCGGCGATCGCGGCAAGGTCACGCAAGTTCGCCTGCACGCTCGTGTGGGCCTCGAGCCGGCCGGTGAGCGTGCGTGACGGCACGGTGAACGTCGAGACCTCCACACCGGCCGTGTCGAAGTCGCCCTCGAGCAGTGGCTCGCCCTTGGCATTTTTCGCCGTCGCGAAGCTGCCCTTGACTGTGCCGCCGCCGACATGCCCATCCAGCGCCCAGCGATTGCCGCTGCGCTGCAACTTGCCGTCGATGCCGTTCCAGCGTCCCTGCACGACCGCGAAATCGACGTGCCCCGGCAAGCCGTCGTCATCGAGCTGAAGCGTCGCGTTGACCACATTGCGCTGGCCCTTCGTGTCGACCCAGGTCACCTTGTCCAGCACGATGCGCTCGGGCAGCGACACTGTCGTGGCGGCGCCGGTCTTCTTCTGCGCCTTGTCTTCGGGATGCGCCTTGCGGAACGCGGCCGCCACGGCGGCGATCGCATCTTGCGGCACGACCGCATTTCGCACATACAAGGTGGAGATGTCGAGTTTGCGATGGAGCAGCGCGGCCCACACGGGGCGTGCCTCGATGCGCTCGAACGTGAGCGGCGGGTTGCTTTTCACCTGCACGCGATCCGCTGCGACCGCCGGCAGGGGCCACACGTCCACCGTCAGCGCCCCCAGTTCCACCGGCACGCCCGCCGCTTGCGAAATTTCGCGCGAGACGCGCACGCGAAAGTCTTCGCTGCCCACCCACTGATGCAGCGCGACGACCACCGCCACGAGCAGCAGCACGATCGCGCCGACGATCCCGACAATCCACTTGAGCACGCGGTTCATGCCCCGATTTTGCGCCGCGGATGGCCGCCGCGCGGGCGCCTGCACGATTGGCGCGGCACGGCTAGCATGCGCTGTTTGCCCTTCACAACCAGGAACTCTTCCATGAAGCTCTTTTACTCCCCGGCCGCCTGCTCGCTGTCGCCGCACATCGTCCTGCGCGAGGCCGGCCTCGCGTTCGAACCCGTGCTCGCGCCGACCAAGACGCACAAGCTGGAGGACGGCACCGACTACTACACGATCAACGCCTTGGGTTACGTGCCGCTGCTCGAGCTCGATGACGGCACGCGCCTGCGCGAAGGCCCGGCCATCATCCAGTACATCGCGGACCTCGTGCCGACCAAGAATCTCGCGCCCGCGCCCGGGTCGATGCAGCGCTATCGGCTGCAGGAGTGGCTCACGTTCATCGGCACCGAGCTGCACAAGACCTATTCGCCGCTGTTCAACCCGAAGATGCCCGAGGAAGCCAAGCAGTTCTTCCGCGACCGCCTCATCTCGCGCTACCGCTGGGTCGACAGCCAGCTCGCCGGCAAGGAGTACCTGATGGGCGACCACTTCTCGGTGGCCGACGCGTACTTCTTCACCGTGACCCGCTGGGCGCAGCCGATGAACATCGACCTGTCGGGCATGCCCAATGTGCAGGCGCACCACGAGCGCGTGCGCGCCCGGCCCGCGGTGCAGGAAGCGCTGAAATTCGAAGGCTTGCTCAAGTAGCTGTCGCGCGCGCCGTCCTTGACGAAGCGCAACGCGTTGCAACCATCCGGAATTAGCCTTGGCGTGCAGGCTCCAACCTGCACGACACCCAAGCCACTTCGAACGACAAGACCATGCCCACTCTATTCGACCCGGTGCAGGCCGGGCGGCTGAAGCTGCCCAACCGCATCGTCATGGCTCCGCTCACGCGCAACCGCGCACCGAATGCGGTTCCCACCGCGCTCATGGCCGAGTACTACTCGCAACGCGCGACCGCCGGGCTGATCATCACGGAAGCCACGGCGATCAGCGCGCAAGGCCAAGGCTATGCCGACGTGCCGGGCCTGTACGGCACCGACCAGCTCGATGGCTGGAAGCAAATCACCGACGCGGTCCATCGCCGGCACGGCCGCATCGTGTGCCAGCTGTGGCACGTCGGGCGCGTGTCGCACGTCGACCTGCAGCCGGACGGCCAGAAGCCCGTCGCGCCGTCCGCGATCACCGCCAGGACGAAGACCTTCCTGATCCACCCGGACGGCACGGGCGCGTTCGTGCCGACATCCGAGCCGCGCGCGCTCGATGCCGAAGAGATCCCCGGCATCGTGCACGACTTCGTGCACGCGGCAATGCACTCGGTCACCACGGCCGGTTTCGACGGCGTCGAAGTGCACGGCGCGAACGGGTACCTGCTCGACCAGTTCCTCAAGACCGGCGCGAACCACCGCACCGACGACTACGGCGGGTCGATCGAGAACCGCGCGCGCCTGCTGCTGGAAGTGATGCGCGCGATCGCAGGCGAGATCGGCGGCGACCGCGTTGGCCTGCGCCTGTCACCGGTCACGCCCGCCAACGACATCGCCGATGCGAACCCGCAGCCGCTCTTCGACTACGTCATGAAGCAGCTTGCGTCGCTGAACCTCGCATACATCCACGTCATCGAAGGCGCAACTGCGGGGCCGCGTGACATCCCCGATCGTCCGTTCGACTACGCAGCGATGAAGCGCGCATACCGCACGGCCGGCGGCCGCGGCGCCTGGATGGTGAACAATGGCTACGACAAGGCGCTCGCGCAGCGCGCAGTCGAGGCCGGAGCCGCCGACCTCGTCGCGTTCGGCACGCTGTACATCGCGAACCCGGACCTCGTCGAGCGCCTGCGCGCGGACGCGCCGCTCAATCCCGCCGACCGCAAGACCTTCTACGGCGGCGGCGCGAAAGGCTACACCGACTACCCGTCGCTCAGCGCGGCGAAGACCGCGGCTTGATGACGCGGCTCGCGCCCGGCTCGGGTGCGCCGCCCAGCGCGCGCGTGTCGGGGCCCGACTCGCGCACCCGCGCCGCGGCCAGCGTCGCCTCGATCACGCCCCGGCCGATCGCCTGCACCTCGTCCGGTGTGGAGCGCGAGCCGAACTCGCGCCGCTGCGCCAACACCATGTTCGATTCGAGCAGCACCGCGCCCACGCTGTCGCGGTCTTCGGCCGGCGCATAGTTCACGTCGGTCATCACCGGCGGCGTCGCCTCCTGCGCAAACGCGCAGGCGCTACCGGCTCCCAATACCACGGCAATGAGGCTGCCGCGCACCGCGTCGATGGTCTTCATGGCTGATCCTTCGTTCGTTCGATGGTGCGCCCGCTGCGCGCGCACGTCACGGCGTGCCGTGCCTGCGCTGCGGTAGGAAGGCTCCCACAGTGCGTGAGCGTCTTTACACATCAGCCACGCACGCGGCACGACGGCGATACAGAACAAGGCCACAGTCACTCTGAACCCGCGGCGCCTCGTTCGCGGACCCGATGTGAAAGGAAGCACCGTGAACTTGAAGACCATCGCCGCCGCCGCAATGCTGGCGGCCGCAAGCCTCGCCGCCCAGGCGCAGATGCCGCCCCCGCCGCCCGGTGCGGGCATGCCGCCGGCGCAAATGCGCGACGGCCAGATGCGCGAGCACATCCAGCAGCACATGCAACAACGCATGCAACGCCGCATGGAAGGCCTCAAGCGCATCCTGCAAATCACGCCGAACCAGGAAGGCGCGTGGAATGCCTGGGCCACCGCCATGCGCCCGGCCCAACCGATGCAGGCCGGCTGGCATCACGAGCGTGAAGAGTTCTCGCGCATGACGACGCCCGAGCGCATCGACCGCCTGCGCCAGGTGCGTGCGCGCCGCGACGCCGAAATGGATCGCCGCGCCGATGCAACCAAGGTGTTCTACACGCAGCTCACGCCGCCGCAGCAAAAAGCCTTCGACGAAATCTCGCTGAAATTCCTGAAGCCCGGCCGCGGCCATCGCGGCGGTCACGGCGGCTGGTAAGCGCCGGCAGCTCATCCGTTACAGGCGGCCCCGCTGCACGCGGGTGCCGCATAAACTGGCCCGCATGGACGTGCGCAAGGGCCAGGCCCCCCCGAAGCTCTCGCGCTCGCAGTTCCACGAGCGCTTCATGAAGGACTACTTCGACCCGGCCTTCCAGGCCGAAGCGTCGGCGCTCGCACGCATCGAGGCGATCGCATGGCAGGCGTACGAAGACAGCCGCAAGGCACCGATCACGCGCAAGGCCGGCCCGGGTTTCGCCGACCCGGACTACGACCTCTCGGTCGAATGGCGCGAGACACGTGACCGCCTCATCGCCGCGCAGCAGCGCTGGCGCGATCCCGCGACGCCGACGCGCGCGCTGGTCGTATGCGGCGCGTCGCGCAACGACGGCAGCTGCCCCGGCGAGATGAGCAAGACATTCCGGCTCGCACAGATGGCGCGTGAAGTGCTGGAACCGCAATCCATCGAAGTCGACGTGCTCGACCTGTCGCTGCTCACCTCCGACTACGGACTGCAAATCCATCCGTGCAAGGGCTGCGTGTCCACCGCGATGCCGCTTTGCCATTGGCCGTGCAGTTGCTATCCGAATCATTCCCTGCGGCAGACGAACGACTGGATGGCACAGATCTACGAGCGTTGGGTCAGCGCGCACGCGATCATCATCGTCACGCCGACCTACTGGTACCAGGCCGCGAGCCCGCTCAAGCTGATGATCGACCGCCTCGTGTGCGCCGACGGCGGCAACCCCGACCCGACCAGCACGCACGGCAAGCATCCGGAGGAAGCGAAAGCGCTGGAGCTCGCGGGCTGGCCTTATCCCAAGCACCTGGCCGGGCGCGTGTACGGGCTCGTCGTTCATGGCGACGTCGGTGGGGTTGACGGCGTGCGACGCGCTCTCGCCGACTGGCTGGACTGGATGGGCCTCGTCGACGCCGGCGCCGCGGCGAAGCTGGAACGCTACATCGGCTACTACGAACCTTACGCGACGAGCCACCAGGCGCTCGACCGCGACACCGGGCTGCAGGAGGAGGTGCGCAACGTCGCGCGCTCGGTCGCGAACGCGGTCGGCGAGATGCGCGCGGGGCGCCTGCAGGCACCCGATCGCAACCTCAGCAGGCCGCGGCCCAAGTAGCCAACGCCTGCACCCTGCGCGCCAAGGGGCGGGCGGGCCATCGTGCAGCGCAACGACACCAAGAGGGCGGTGCGTCCTACATCGCGCAATCCTGCCCGGCCGTAAAACCGATTTGTCCAATCAACGCGAGACGTTTCGGCAATGACTCAGACCGTGGCCGCCGCCCCGGCGTTGACCGTGATGACAGTCAACATCCACAAGGGGTTCACCACTTTCAACCGCAGGTTCATCCTTCCGGAGCTGCGCGATGCCGTGCGCAAGGTGGGCGCCGATGTCGTGTTCCTGCAGGAGGTGCTCGGCTACTCGGGCACCCACAAGCGCGGCTCGTGGGACGAACCGCACTATGAATTCCTCGCCGACGAGATCTGGCCGCAGTACGCGTACGGGCGGAACATGGTCTACCCGAAGGGCCACCACGGCAACGCAGTCATGTCGAAGTTCCCCATCGTGCATTACCAGAACCACGACGTGTCGGTCGCCGGGCCGGAAAAACGCGGCCTGCTCCATTGCGTGATCCGCGTACCCGGGCACGAGCAGGACGTGCACGCCATCTGCGTGCACCTCGGCCTGGCGGAATCGCATCGCGTGCAGCAGCTCGACCTGCTGTGCGACATCATCCGCAGCGAAATCCCGGAGGCCGCGCCCGTGATCGTCGCGGGCGACTTCAACGACTGGCGCCGCCGCGCGCACGCGATCCTCGAGCGCGAAGCCGGCCTGGCCGAGGTGTTCGTCAGCGCGTACGGCGAGTCCGCGCGCACCTTTCCCGCGCGCTTCCCGATGCTCTCGCTGGACCGCATCTACGTGCGCAACGCGTCGGTGCACCTCCCCGTCGTGCTGCCGCGCCGGCCCTGGTCGCACCTGTCCGACCACGCGCCGCTGGCGGCGCAGATCCACCTGTAGCCCGCCATGAAATCGCATTGGATCGACGGCAACGACTTCCGGCTCCTCGAGAACGGCGAGGAGTTCTTCCCGCGCGTGTTCGCGTGCATCGCCAACGCGGAAAAGGAAGTGGTCATCGAGACCTTCATCCTGTTCGAGGACAAGGTCGGGCTGCAATTGCACGAAGCGCTGCTGGCGGCCGCACGCCGCGGCGTGCAGGTCGACGTCACGATCGACGGCTTCGGCTCGCCCGACTTGTCGGACCACTTCGTGTCATCGCTTAACGACGCCGGCGTGCGCATGCACGTCTTCGACCCGGGCAAACGCCTGCTCGGCCAGCGCCTGAACTTGCTGCGCCGGATGCACCGCAAGATCGTCGTCATCGACGGGCACGTCGCGTTCATCGGCGGCATCAACTACTCCTCCGACCATCTCGCCGATTTCGGCCCGCTGGCCAAGCAGGACTACGCCGTGGAGGTCCACGGCCCGCTCGTCGCCGAGATCCACCGCTTCACGCATGCCGCGCTGGCGCAGGGCCAGCGCTACCAGCGCCAGCGTTCGTGGTGGCGGTGGCGCCGAAACATGCGCGCGCAACCGGGCGAGCTGCCGAAGGCCGGCACCGCGTCGGCGATGCTCGTCGTGCGCGACAACGTCGAACACCACAACGACATCGAACACCACTACCGCATCGCGATCCGGTCGGCGCGCAAACGCATCGTCATCGCCAACGCCTACTTCTTCCCGGGCTATCGATTGATCCGCGACCTGCGGCGTGCCGCCCGACGCGGCGTCGACGTGCGCCTGATCCTGCAAGGCCAGCCCGACATGCCCATCGTCAAGACGGCGGCGAGCATGCTGTACCACCGGCTGCTGGTCGCGGGCGTGCGCGTCTTCGAGTATTGCGAGCGCCCGCTGCACGGCAAGGTCGCCGTGATGGACGACGAGTGGTCCACCGTCGGTTCGAGCAACCTCGACCCGCTGTCGCTCGCGCTGAACCTCGAAGCCAACGTGATCATCCGCGACCGCGGCTTCAACCAGCAGCTGTACGAGCGGCTCGAGTTCCTCATGCGGCACAACTGCCGCCACGTCACGCTGCAGGACGTCGGCGCAGCCACCGGCTGGTCGACCGTGCGCAGCTTCTTCGCCTTCCACTTCACGCGCCGCTATCCGGGCTGGGCCTCGTGGTTGCCGCGCCATGTGCCGCGCCTGTTGCCCGCGCGCGGCGACCGGCTCGAGCCGGTCTACGAATCCACGGGAAAGGACTGAGCCGATGGCGAATGGCCTGCCCCGCAATGCGCTGGTGAAACCGCGCCGCCGCAGCGGAAGCGCCTCGCCCGACCTGAGGCCGATCCGCTCGCGCCTGTGGTGGGACTGGTCCAAGCGCGCGCTGTCGCTGCTCTTCTTCGCGGCCGTCGCGTGGCTGCTCGTGAGCTACGCGAAGCACCTCGATTGGCACAAGGTCCTCGATTCGCTCGAGGCGACGCCCCCGCCGGTCCTGCTCGCGGCGTTCCTGCTCGCCGCGGCAAGCCACCTCCTCTACAGCACTTACGACCTGATCGGGCGGCGCTACACCGGCCACACGCTGCC
>DATBPW010000203.1:0-2105 GCA_036561125.1 Ramlibacter sp.
GAGGAAATCGATCGCCTGCGCGAAGCGAGCGTGCGTTTCGGCTGGGCCAACCTGCATCTCGCGTACGCGATGTCGCTCGCGATGAACGGCGAGCCGCGGCAAGCCGAGCGCGAACTGCGGCTGCTGCGGGCGAGCTACGGCGACGAGTCGTACGACCAGGCGCGGCAGCTGTGGGGCCGCATGCAGCTGGAGCATCCCGCGCTCGGCGCGGTGCGCCTGCCGTGACGAAGGACGCGCCATCTTCGCCGCTCGCGCGGGCGATGGGCATCGGCCTGCTGGCTTTTCCCTGGGTCAACCCGCTCGCGGGCGGGCCTTCATCGTCGGTGCAGCCGTGGCTGGTGAGCGGCGCGTGTGCTGCGCTCCTGCTCGCGCTGCGTGGCTGGCGTACCCCGGCACTTCCCGCGGCGCTGTGGCTCGCGTTCGCCGCAGTCGCGACCGCGCTGCGCGGGGTGCCTTCGCTCGAGTCGGTCACCGCCGCCGCGGCGCTGCTCCTGATCGTCGCGATGGCCGGGTGCGCCGCGGCGCACCCGCGCGACGATCTCATCGAGGCGATCGCCACCGCGTGGCTCATCGCGGCCTGCATCAATGCGCTGTTCGCATTGCTGCAGTACTTCGGCGCCAGCGAGGCCTTCTATCCGTGGGTGAGCAATGCCAGCCTCGGCGAGGCCTATGGCAACTTGCGCCAGCGCAACCAGCTGGCGTCGCTGCTCGCGATCGGCCTCGCGTCGCTGTTCTGGTTCGTCGCACGCGGCATGTCGTGGCGCGTCGCGCTCGCGCCCGTGATCCTGCTGGCGGCCGGCACGGCGGCGTCGGCTTCGCGCACCGGCGCGCTGCAGTGGCTCGTGCTGCTTGCGCTCGTCGTGGCCTGGCGTGCGCCGCAACGCAAGGAGTTGCTGGCGGTGGGCGTCACCGGCGTGGCCGCCTATGCGGCGCTCGGCCTGCTGCTGCCGCTGCTGCTCAAGCACATCTGGGGCATGGAGGGCGCGAGCGTGTTCGGCCGCTTCGCGAGCGACACGGGCTGTTTCAGCCGGCGCGTCCTGTGGTCCAACGTGATCCACCTCATCGTGCAGCACCCGTGGGCGGGCTGGGGCTGGGGCGACCTCGACTGGGCGCACTACATGACCCTGTACCCGGGCGCGCGCTTCTGCGACATCCTGGACAACGCACACGACTTGCCGTTGCACCTGGCCGTGGAATTGGGTGTGCCGGTCGCGGTGATCGCGTGCGGCGGGCTTGCGTGGGCGCTGCTGCGCATCGCGCCGTGGCGCGAAACCGATCCGGCGCGGCAGCTCGCGCTGGCGGTGCTGGCCGTGATCCTGATCCACAGCCTGCTCGAGTACCCGCTGTGGTACGGGCCGTTCCAGATCGCGATCGGGCTCGTGCTCGGCGTGCTGTGGCCGTCGAAGCACGCGGGGCCGCTCGCATCACGGGCCGCGAGCGCGTGCGTGGCAGTTGCGTCGATCGCGCTGTGCGCGATCGCATATGCGGCCTGGGACTACCACCGGATCAGCCAGATCTACATCGCGCCGGAGTCGCGCGATGCACGCTACCGCGAAGACCCGCTGCCCGAGCTGCACCAGTCGTGGCTGTTTCGCGCGCAGGTGGATTTCGCGGAGTTGACGATCACGCCGCTGACGCGCGCCAACGCGCAGTGGACCTACGACACCGCCACCGCAATGCTGCACTACTCGCCGGAGCCGCGCGTGATCGAGAAGATCATCGAAAGCGCGACCATGCTGGGCAAGAAGGACGTGGCGCTCGCGCAGCTCGCGCGCTTCCGCGCCGCGTTCCCCAAGGAGCACGCCGAGTGGGCGCGCGAACAGAAGGACGGGGCTAGGGATTGACGAAGCTGCCCGACTTGCCGCCGTGCTTCTCGCGCACGCGCACGTCGGTGATGGTCATGCCGCGATCCACCGCCTTGCACATGTCGTAGATGGTGAGCAGCGCCACCTGCACCGCCGTCAATGCCTCCATCTCGACCCCGGTCGGGCCGACGGTTTCGACCGTCGCCGTGCATTCCACCGCGTTCGCATCGCGCATCAGCTCGAAATCCACGGCGACGCGCGTGAGTGCCAGCGGATGGCACAGCGGGATGAGCTCGCTCG
>DATBPW010000204.1:0-2110 GCA_036561125.1 Ramlibacter sp.
GCCCGGCGACGAACGCCCGCCGCTGAATGCCTGGGCGAGCTTGCGCGAGATCGCGGGGCTCAGGTAGATGTCGCCGCGGCCCAGCGCATCGAGCGCGAGGCCCAGCTCCTCGACGGCCGCATCCTTGATCAGGTAGCCGGATGCGCCCGCGCGCACGGCTTCCGCGACATATTCGTCGTTGTCGTACATGGAAAGCAACAACACACGCGTGGCGAGGCCGGCGGCCTTGACCTGCTGCAGCACGGCGAGGCCGCTCAGTTTGGGCATCGCGATGTCCAGCAGCGCCGCGTCGGGCTGCAACTGCTGGATCATCCGCCACGCTTCCTCGCCGTCGGCGGCTTCGCCCACGACTTCGAGCGCGGGTGTGGCGTCGAGCAGCGCACGCAGGCCCGCGCGCACCAGCCTGTGATCGTCCGCCAGCAGCACCTTCATGCGTCTACCCGCTCCTTCGCCCATGGCAGGGTCGCACGCAAGCGGGTGCCGACGCCCGGCGTGCTGTCCAGCGCGAGCACGCCCCCCAATTCAGCCACGCGGTCGTTCATGCCCGCAAGGCCCAGCGAAGTGCCCCTCCTCGCATCGATGCCGGCCGCGCCGCCTTCGAATCCCACGCCGTCGTCGATCACTTCGATCGTGAGGCTGTCGCCCGTGGCTTCGAGGATCACGCCGATGCGCGTGGCTTGCGCGTGGCGCGCCGCGTTCGTGAGCGCCTCCTGCACCACGCGGAAAGCGACGAGCTCGATGTCCTGCGAGGTGCGCGCCGGCGCCAGGCGGCAGCGCAGGTCGACCGTAGGCACGAGCGGCCGCACGAAGCGGTCCACCAGCCAGCCGAGCGCCGCCTCCAGGCCGAGGTCGTCGAGCAGGTGCGGATGCAGCGACGCGCTCAGGTCGCGCGTGTGGCGCAAGGCTTCGTCCGCGAATTCGCGTGCGAGCAGCAACGCCGCGCCCGCATCGGGCACCGTGCCCTGCTTCGACACCATGCCCAACTGCATCTTCAGGGCGGTCAGGACCTGCCCGACCTGGTCGTGCAGGTCGCGCGCGATGCGGCGCCGCTCGTCTTCCTGCGCGTCGATCATCTGTGCCGACAGCTGCCGCAGCTTTTCGTTCGCCAGGGTCAGCTCGGCTTCGTGGACGCGCAGCGCAGTGACGTCTTCGCGCACCGTCACGATCCCGACTGCCGCGCCGTCGGCGTCACGCATGGCCTGCAGGCGCAGGATGAAATAGTCGGTCCGGCCGTCGCGCGTCACGACCAGCTCGGTCTCGATCGGCCCGGGCGAGCCGATCGCGAGCATGTCGAGCCGCTCGACTTCCTGCGCGATCGCGGCGGGCAGCGGCAGGTCAGACACGCGCCGTCCCTGCACATCCTCCTGCGCCACGCCGTAGCGCTTCTCGAATTCGGCGTTGACCTTCAGGAAGATGCCGCCGGGAGTGCGCAGCGTGAGGGGCAGCGGCACGGAATTGAACACCTGGTCGGAGAACCGGATGTTCTCGCGCAACTGGCGGCGCAGGCCGAAGCGCACGCGAAACGCCAGCAGGATGGTCATGGCGAGCAGGCCCAGGAACGCGAAGACCTGAAGGCGCGCCTCGCCGGCGACGATGCGCCGCTCCTCCGCCTCGCGCACGGCGCAATCCCGCGCGAGCTGGGGCGCGCCTCGCATGCAACGGTCGACGGCGACCGCGAAGTCGTCGAACGGCCACTGCAGGACGGTGTAGAGCAACAGGCCGGCGGACAGCAGCATGAGCGTGCGCACGACCCACAGCAGGGTGTTGCGCCAGCGCTGGCGCACCTTCAGCTCGGCGATCGACGGCTTGATGCGACCGAGCTCGGATTCCCTGAACATCACATGGCCTTGAACAGATGCGCGTAGAGGCGGCTGACCGGCAGCTTCTCCTGCCGGCCGCGCAGCGTCAAGTGCATCTTCCCTGCCTCGTCGCGCGAGACCGTGTCGATCGCGTTCGCGCGCACCACGACGGCGCGGTGCACCTGCCAGAACCGCTGCGCATCGAGTTGCGGCAGCAGGTCCTTCAGCGGCAAGCGGATCAGGTACTCGTGCGCTTCGGTGAGCACGCGCACGTATTTGTCGGCGGCTTCGAAATACAGCACGTCGTCCAC
>DATBPW010000205.1:0-3095 GCA_036561125.1 Ramlibacter sp.
CGCCGGCCTCGAAAACCTCGCGCTCATCCCCGGCACGGTGGGCGGCACGCCCGTGCAGAACGTCGGCGCTTATGGCGTCGAGCTGCAGGACCGTTTCGAGTCGCTCGACGCGGTCGACCTGCAGACCGGCAAGCCGTTCACCCTCGACGCCGCGCAGTGCGCGTTCGGCTACCGCGATTCGGTGTTCAAGCATTTCGCCGCGAAAGAGGGTGACTTCGGCCTGGCCGGGCGCGCATTGATCCTGCGCGTACGGCTGAACCTGCCCAAGCCGTGGAAGCCGGTGCTCGGCTATGTCGACCTGCAGCGCAAGGTGCACGAAACGGGCATCGAGAACCCGACGGCACGGCAGATCTTCGACTGGGTGTGCACGATCCGCTCGAACAAGCTGCCCGACCCGCGCGTGATCGGCAACGCGGGCAGCTTCTTCAAGAACCCGACGGTCACGCCCGAGCAGTGCCAGGACATCATCGCGCGCGAGCCGAACATCGTGCATTACCCGATGCCCGACGGCAGCGTGAAGCTCGCGGCGGGCTGGCTCATCGACGCGTGCGGCTGGAAAGGCAAGTCGGTCGGCAATGCCGGCGTCTACGACAAGCAGGCGCTGGTGCTGGTGAACCGTGGCGGCGCGACCGGCGGCGAAGTGGTCACGCTCGCGCGGGCGATCCAGACGAGCGTGTACGAGCGCTTCGGCATCCGGCTCGAGCCCGAACCTGTCGTCGTTTGACGGGCGTCACGCTGTTGAGCTCCCGCTCGCGGCATAGTTCGGGGTTGCGCCCGCCCATGGCCCATCGATTCGCGTCCTTCCTGCTTTGCCTGTTCGCCGCCGCCGGTGCCTTCGCGCAGGATGCGGCGTTCAACATCGACGTCCGCGCCCCGAAGGAGGTGCGCGGCGTGATCGAGCGCAACATCGAGCTGCGCCGCTACCGCGAAGTGACGGACCTGGACGATGCGGAGCTCGCGCGGCTGGTTGCATCGGCCGAGCGCAACGTGCGCGAACTCGTTGCGACGCAGGGCTATTTCGACCCGAAGATCTCCGTGCGGCGCGAAGGCTCGGGCGGCCATCGCGTCATCGTCGTCGAAGTGCAGCCGGGGCCGCTCACGAAGATCGAGCACACGCAGATCGACTTCGAAGGCGCGATCGCGCAAGGTGACGACCCGGCGGATGCCGCGCAGGAGCGCGAGATCCGCAGCGGCTGGGAGCTGCCCGACGGCCACGCGTTCACGCAGGAACAGTGGACCGACTCCAAGACGCATGCGCTGCGGCAGTTGATCCAGCGGCGCTACCCGGCGGGGCGCATCAGCTATTCGCTTGCGGACGTCGACGCGCGCTCGTCGCGTGCGCGCCTCGGCCTGCGGCTCGATTCCGGTCCGCTGTTCCGGCTCGGCCCCATGCGCGTGACCGGCATCCAGCGCTACGACCCGGTGCTCGTGCCGCGCCTCGCGCGCCTGGCGCAAGGCAGCATCTACGACCAGGACGAGATCACGCAGGCGCAGCTGCGCCTGACGGGCAGCGGTTACTTCGACACCGCGTTCATCTACGTCGACCCGCAGGGCGACCCGAAAGCGGCGCCGGTGGAAGTCACCGTGAAGGAAGCGCCGCTGCATCGCGTCGTGTTCGGCCCGGGCGTCTCCACCGACAGCGGTGCGCGGCTGTCGCTCGAGTACCGCAACAACCGCGTGCCCGGCATCGGCTGGCAGGCCGTCACCAAGCTGCAGGCCGAGCGCAAGTCGCCTTTCATCCAGACCGAATGGAGCGCGATTCCCAGGGAAGACGGCTGGCGCTGGGGCGTGCTCGCGCGCATCGAGCGCGTCGACGACGGCACGCTGCTCACGCACGACCAGAAGCTGCGCATCGGGCAGACGTGGCTCGGCGCGCACATCGAGCGCAACATCTACATGCAGTACGACCGCGCGACGGTGCAGGCCTCGCCCGGCATCACGACGGCCGCGGTCCCCGACATCGGCGACGGGGAATCGCTGAGCGCGAACTACGTGTGGACCGGCCGCTACTTCGATCGCACGCCGTACCCGGAGCACGGCTGGGGCATCGCCGGCGAATTCGGCGGCGGCATCACGCTCACCGGCAGCCGCAGCCCGTTCACGCGCACCGTGCTGCGCGGCCTCTGGATCAAGCCGCTGGAAGACGGGCGCATCCAGTTGCGCGCCGAAGCGGGAGCGGTGCTCGCGAAGCCGGGCGCGCGTGTGCCCGCGACGCAGATGTTCCGCACGGGCGGCGACACGACAGTGCGCGGCTACGGTTATCGCGACATCGGCGTGGACCGCGACGGCCTCGTCACGCCGGGGCGCTATGAGGTCGTCGGCAGCGTCGAGTGGCAAAAGCCGATCCGCCGCGCCGGCGTGCTGACCAATTACGAAGGCGTGGTGTTCCTGGACTCCGGCGCGGTCGCCGATCGTGTGGCGAACCTCAAGCCGGTCTACGGCGCGGGCGTCGGGGCGCGCTACAAGAGCCCGCTGGGCCCGATCGAGGCCGACATCGCTTACGGCTTCCAGCCGAAGAAGCTGCGCCTGCACTTCACGCTGGGCATGACGTTCTGAGCATGCGCGCGCTCAAGTTCATCGGGATCTTCATCGGCGCGCTCGTCACGCTCGTCGTGCTCGCGGCGGCCGGGCTGTGGGTGTGGGCCGGCACGCAAGCGTCTGTCGACTGGGCGCTCGAACGCGCGGCGCAGTCGCAGGACATCCATGCGCAAGGCGTGGAGGGTTCGCTGCGCGGCGGCTTGAAGGCCGCCCACATCGTGTGGCAAAAGGACGGCCTGAAGGTGGAAGCCTTCGACGCCGAACTCGCCTGGCAGCCACTGGCGATCGTGCGCGCGATGCTCGACATCAGCCGGCTGCATGCCGCGCGCATCCGCGTCGAGGACTCGCGACCGGACCAGCCGAAAAAGATTCCCGCGAACCTGCGCCTGCCGCTGCGCGTCGAAGCGCCGGACGTTCGCGTCGGCCAACTGCAGTGGGTCACGCCCAGGCAGCAGGCCGAGGTGTCCGGCATCGCGGGTGCGTACTCGTTCAACGGTGTGAGCCATCACGTGAAGCTTGCGAGCGCGCAGTGGATGCAGGGATCGTTCTCGGGTGAA
>DATBPW010000206.1:0-12528 GCA_036561125.1 Ramlibacter sp.
GATTTCAGGCGCGCGCTCGCCGCCCCCGCCGACAAGGCCGCACGGCTCGCGCCGCGCGTGAGATTGTTTTCCTCGGCGATGTGCACGAACAGCCGCAGGTCGGCGATGTCGAAATGCAAGGCGTTGACCTCCTGCCGGCTAGGGTACCCCGCCCGCGCGGCGCAGGCATCGCGGGTAACGAGTAGCCGGCCAGCGGCCTCAGGCGCCGATGCGAACGACGGTGCGCCCCTTGGCCCGGCCGGCGACGAAGTCGTCGAAGGCCGCCGCGATGTCCGCGAAGGGCACGGTCCGCGTCATGCTCGCGAGGGCGGCCGGTTTCAGGTCGCCGGCGAGCCTCGCCCACACCTTCTCGCGCGTGGGCGAACCCATGTAGCCCGAGTCGACGCCCAGCAGGCTCACGCCGCGCAGGATGAACGGGAACACGGAGGAATGAAGCTCCACGCTTCCCGTGTTGCCGATGCTCGCGACGGTGCCGGCCTGCTTCATCGTCGCGAGCATCCAGTGCAGCACCTTGCCGCCGACGTTGTCCACGGCGCCCGCCCACTGCGCCGCTTCCATCGGTCGGACCTTGTCCAGGTCGATCCCGGACAGCGGCAGGATGCGCCCGGCCCCGATCGATTTCAGGTAGCCGGACTCTTCCGCCCGGCGCGTCAATGCGGCGACTTCGTAGCCCAGCTGCGCGAGCATGTTGATCGCCAGGCTGCCGACACCGCCGGTGGCGCCGGACACGACCACCGGCCCGTTCTTCGGCTGCAGGCCGTTCTCTTCCATGCGGGTGATCGCCAGCCCCGCGGTGAACCCTGCGGTGCCTAGCGCCATCGCCTCGAATGCGCTGAGCCCGCGCGGCAGCGGCACGGCCCAGGCCGAAGGCACGCGCGCTTCTTCCGCGAAACCGCCGTGATGCGACACGCCGATGTCGAAGCTCGTCGCGATGACGGTGTCGCCGGCCTTGAACTTCGCGTCCTGGCTCTCGATCACCTCGCCCACCATGTCGATGCCGCCGATGCATGGGAAGCGCCGGATGATCTTGCCCGCGCCCGTCGCGGCGAGCGCGTCCTTGTAGTTGATGCTCGAATACAGCACGCGCAGCGTGAGCTCGCCGGGGTCGAGCTGGTCCCGCTCCCATGTCGCCCAGCGCCCGGATGCCTTGCCGGCCGCGTCCTTGTCGATCAGGTATGCCTTCACTTTGCTCTCCAGTTTGCCGTTCAAGTGTAGTGACGCGCCGATCCGCCGTGGAATTTGGAAACGCGAAACACCGCGTTCGCGGCCGCGAAATGGCGCCGCCGACGTTCGGCCGGGCCGAAGGACGCGTTTCGCGAATGCGGATTCAAGTCCGGCCCAATGGCGGGGACAATACCCGGATGCAATCCCAGGCCTCCAACGAACCCAGCGGCCCGCTGGTCGGCTATCGCGTGCTCGAGCTCGGTTCCACGGCCGCCGGCCCCTTCTGCTCGCGGCTGCTGGCGGACTTCGGCGCCGAAGTCGTCAAGGTCGAGGCGCAGGAAGGCGACTCGATCCGCGAACTGGGCGAAACGGTCGACGGCAAGTCGCTGTACGCGGCGAGCATCTGCCGCAACAAGCGCATCGTTTCGCTGAACCTGCGCACCGACAAGGGACGCAGCCTGCTCAAGCGCCTCGTCCCGCACTTCGACATCGTCGTCGAGAACTTCCGCCCCGGCACGCTGGAGAAATGGGGCTTGTCGTACGACGAGCTCTCGAAGCTGAAACCGGGCATCGTCGTGACGCGGGTGAGCGGCTACGGCCAGGACGGCCCGTACAGCGCGATGCCGGGTTACGGCGTGATCGGCGAAGCGATGAGCGGCCTGCGCCACCTCATCGGCGACGCCGACCGGCCGCCGTCACGCGTCGCGATGCCGCTCACCGACTACATCACGGGCCTGTACGCCGCGTTGGGCACGGTGATGGCGATCTTGTCGCGCGAGCGAACGGGGCAAGGCCAATGCGTGGATGCGAGCCTGCTCGAATCCGCGTTCAGCTTCATGGAATCGCATGTGCCCGCTTACGAGAAGACGGGCAAGGTGGGCATGCGCGCCGGCCCGCGCCTGCCGAACAGCGCGCCCAACACCTTGTTCCCGACGCGCGACGCGACGCACATCCACATCGCCGCGCTCGCGGATGCGGTGTTCAGGCGGCTCGCGAACGCGATGGGACGCCCGGAACTCGGCACCGACCCGCGCTTCGCGACGCAAGCGACGCGCAACGAAAACGAAGCCGAGATCGAACGCATCATCACCCAGTGGACGCTGTCGCAGGACGCCGCCGGACTGAAGGCGAAGCTCGACGCCGCCGAAGTGCCCGCGACGACGATCTTCACCATCGCCGACATCTTCGAGGACCCGCACTTCAAGGCGCGCGGCATGCTCGTGCAGGCGCCCGACGACGACCTGGGCCAGGTGACGCTGGCGGGCATCGTGCCGAAGCTGTCCCGCACGCCGGGCCGGATCCGCTGGTCGGGCCACCGTTTGGGCCAGGACACTCGCGAAGTGCTGCGCGAGATGGCGAGCCTGACCGACGGCGACATCGACGCGCTGCAGGCTGAAGGCGTGATCTCGTGCGATCCGCAGAAGGCGAAGCAATGACGGGCGTGCTCTCGGGCCTGCGCGTACTCGAGTTCGCCGCGATCGGCCCCGTGCCCTGGAGCGGGATGCTGCTGGCCGACATGGGCGCCAGCGTCGTGCGCGTCGAGCGCCCCGGCAGCGAAGCCGACCGCGACACATTGGGCGCCGTGCGGCGCGGCCGGCTGCGTGTCGAACTCGATCTCAAATCGCTCGAGGGCAAGGAAGCTGCGCGCGCGTTGATCGCGCAAGCCGACGTCCTGCTCGAGGGCCTGCGCCCCGGTGTCATGGAGCGGCTCGGGCTCGGCCCCGACGACGCGCTCGCTTGCAATCCGCGAATCGTCTACGGCCGCATGACGGGCTGGGGCCAGCAAGGCCCGATGGCGCAGCAAGCGGGGCACGACATCAACTACATCGCGCTCACCGGCGCGCTGCATGCGATCGGCACCGCGGACAAGCCGATTCCCCCGCTGAACGTGGTCGGCGATTTCGGCGGCGGCGGGGCGTTCCTGCTCATCGGCCTGCTCGCGGCGTTGTGGCAAGTCAAGGCATCGGGGCGCGGGCAGGTGGTGGACGCCGCGATGGTCGACGGCAGCGCCGCATTGATGGCGATGATCTACAGCCGGATGATGCTGGGCCAATGGCAGGACGCGCGCGCGAGCAACGCGCTCGACGGCGGCGTGCCGTGGTACGACACGTACCGCACGGCCGACGGCAAGTTCATGGCGGTCGGCGCGCTCGAGCCGCAGTTCTACGACGAGTTGCTGCAACGCCTCGGCCTCGCCGGCGCCATGCCCGACCGCAAGGATGCGTCGAACTGGCCCGAGATCCGGCGCCGGTTGGCCGATGCATTCGCGAGCCGATCGCGCGACGACTGGGCGAAGCACTTCGCCGGCAGCGATGCCTGCGTCTCGCCGGTGTTGTCGTTGGCCGAAGCACCGCACGACGCGCACCTCGCGGCCCGCGGAACCTTCGCGCATTGGCAAGGCGGCGACGTGCCCGCCGCGGCGCCGGTCTTCAACGGCGTGCGCTCGCCGATCGCCGGCGAGTCGTCGCGCATCTCCAGCGAGGAAGCGCTAGCCCGGTGGAGCCGGCTCGCCCCACGGTAGCGGTGCGTCCTGCTGCGTCGCGATCAGCGTATCGACGAACGCCCGCGCGCACAGCGGCAACGCGTCGAGGTCGCGATAGACGAGATGCCGCTCCCTGATCGACCACGGGTCGGACAACTGCACCACCTGCAAGGCCATGCCCGCGCGGATGGAGCGGTTGGCGCAGCTTTCCGGCAGCACGCCGACGCCGACGCCGGCGGCAATCATCCCGCACATCGTTTCGTAGCTGCTCATCAGCACCCGCATCGTCAGCTTGCGGTTCAGCAGGTTCGCCTGTTCGAGGATGTAGCTTTGCAACGTGCTCTCGCGGAACCCCACGTGCGGCAGGCTGGTCGATTCCTCGAAGCTGATCATGTCGCGGGATGCCAATGCATGCCCCGCGGGCACGGCCAGCACCAGGCGGTCGGCGCTGAACTTCATGCACTGGAGTTCGGTCTCCTCGAACGACGTGCCCGGCACGGAGAACAGCCCGATGTCCGCGGCGCTGTCGCGCACGCCGCGCAGCACTTCGCGTGTCGTGCGCTCCTGGATGTCGACCGTCACGTTCGGCCGGTCGCGCATGAACGATGCGAGCGCCGCGGGCAGCGACTCGGTGATCGACGTCGTGTTCGCGAAGATGCGGAAATGGCCGACGCTGTCGCTAGCCAGCGAAAGGAAATCGTTGCGCACGTGCTCCACCTGGCGCTGGATCGCCCGCGCGTGCCGCTGCAGCATCTCGCCCGCATGCGTGAGCACGAGCCCGCGGCTGTCGCGGTAGAACAGCCGCGCGTTCAGCTGGCCTTCGAGCGCCTTCAGCCGGCTGCTCGCGGCGGCCGGCGACAGCGCGGCCGCCTTCGCGCCGCGTGTGAGGTTCCGGCACTCCGCGAGGTGGAGGAAAAGGCGCAGGTCCGCAAGATCGAAATGCACGCTGTCTGTCCTTGGGTCTGCAGCGCAGACCTGTATCGCCCAAGGATACTATGCCGCATCGTTCTACAATGCAGACCATGTCGGGACTGACTCGCAACCAGGTCATCGCGGCCGCGGCCGGAACCCTCGAGGTCCTCGAGGCTCTCGGGCGCGGCAGCGCGCCGATGACGCTCGCGCAGCTGGTGCAGGCGACCGGCCGGCCCAAGGGAACGGTCCACCGGATGGCGTCCACGCTCGTCAACACCGGGTATGCGAACTACTCGCGCGAGTCGGGCCGCTACGCGTTGACGCTGAAGGCCTGGCGCATCGGTTCGGTCGCATTGCGGGATTTCGACTTGGTCGATCTCGCGCGCCCGGTGATGGAGCGGCTGCGCGCCGAGACCGGCGAGACCGTCCACCTGTCCGTGCTCGAACCGTCGGGCGAGATCGTGTACGTCGCGAAGGTCACGAGCCCGAAGTCGATCGGCGTGCAAACGCGGCTGGGGCAACTCAGCCCGTCGTGGTGCACGGCCACGGGCCGGGCTATCCTCGCGCATCACGCGGAGATCGCCGAACGTGCGCTCGTGGGGAAACTCGAGCGGCGCACGCCGCAAACCGTCACCGACGCGCGCCAGGTCCGGCGCATCCTCGCCCAGGTGCGCGACAACGGCTATGCCGTCACGCGCGGGGAGAACCACCCGGAAATGGGCGGCGTCGCGGCGCCGGTGCGCGACCACCTCGGCCACGTGGTCGCGTCGGTGGGCGTCGCGTTTCCGGCTTACCGCATGACGGCCGACGTGGTCCGCGTCACGGTGCCGAAGGTGCGGCTGGCCGCCGATTCCATTTCGCAGGAACTGGGCTACGCCCCTTGATCGACGCGACGTTCAGTCCAGCCGCGCGCCCGAGATCTTGATGCGCTCGCGTTCGGCGGGGCGATCGGTGTTGATGTATTCGACAGCTTCGGCCGGCGTCGAAGCCGTCGCCTCGTATCCGTAGGGGTCGAGGTTCTTTTCCTGGAACGCCTTGTCCTGCAGCACGGTCTTCGCCGTGGACGCGAGGAGAGCGGTGATGTCGCGCGGTGTCCCTGCGGGCGCGGACAGCATGATGATGTACTGCGCCCCGATGTCCTGCAGACCGAGTTCGCGGAAGGTCGGGATGTTCGGCACGGTCTTGATGCGCGACGCCGCGCCGACGGCGATGATCCGCACCTTGCCGCTGTTGTGGTACGGCAGTGCATTCGAAAAGCCCGTGAACGCCGCATCGACGCGGCCCGCGATCAGGTCCTGCAGCAGCGGCGGCGAGCCCTTGTACGGCACGTGGATCCACGGGTACCCGGCCTTGGTGGCCAGCATCGCCGCGGGCAGGTGCGTCACGCCGCCGATCCCGGCCGAGCCGAATTTCACTTCGTCCCCGACCTTGCGGGCCTTCACGTTCTTCAGGAAGTCCTGGAACGTGGTCGCGGGAAACTGCGGGCTTTCCATGAGCGCGACCGGCACCTTGACCAGGATGCTCACCGGCAGCAACTCGGTGTCCGGGTTATAGGACATCGACTTGTAGAGGAACGGTGCTTGCGTGATCGGCGCCTCGGTGGAGACGAGCAGCGTGTAGCCGTCGGGCTTGGCCTTGGCCACTTGCTGCGCGGCGAGCGTCTCGCTGGCGCCGGGCTTGTTCTCCACGACGAAAGTCTGGCCGAGCTTTTCCGACATGCCCTTCGCGAGCAGCCGCGCCAGCGTGTCCACGGAGCCGCCGGCCGAGTAGCCGACCATGAACGTCACGGGGCGGGCCGGAAATGTTTGCGCATGCGCCAGGCCCGCCGCCATGCTGGCGCAGGCGGCGACGACGAGCAGTGACCTTCTCTTCATAGCGTCTCCTTTGGAATTGTTGCTGGAACGGGCTGCGCGTCAGCGCGGCGCCTTGGCCCCGACTTCGACCACCACGCGCCCGACGGACGACACGTTGAAGAAACTGTCCATGGTCTTGTCGAGGTCGGTGAAGGCGATCGGGCGGCAGATCTTGTCGAAGTGTCTGGGCTTGAGGTCGGTCGCCATGCGTTCCCACAAGCGGCGGCGCTCGCGCATCTCGAGCTGGCGCGACACGTTGATGCCGAGGATGTCGATCGAGCGCAGCACCAGCGGCAGCACCGTCGTCGTGAGCTCCACGCCCACCATGCCGGCCACCGCCACCTTGCCGTGCGGCATGAGGTTCGCGGCAAGCCGGTCGAGCATCGCGCCGCCGACGTTGTCGAGCGCACCGGCGAACGGCGGCGAACTCACGAGCGACGACTTGTCCTTCATGAACTCGTCGCGTGCAATGACGCGTGCGGCGCCGATCGATTTCAGGTAATCCACCTGGTCGGCCTTGCCGGAAATCGCGACGACTTCGTAGCCCTTGCCCGCGAGCATGTCGACCGCGAGGCTGCCCACGCCGCCGCTGGCGCCCGTCACTGCGACGGGCCCGTCGCCGGGCGTCAAGCCCGCCTTCTCGAAGCGGTCCACCGCGAGCGCGGCGGTGAGGCCCGACGTGCCTAGCCCCATCGCTTCATAGAGCGACAGCCCTTTCGGCAGCGGCACGACCCACTCGGCCGGCACGCGTGCGTAGTCGGCGTACGCGCCGTCGTGCAGCGTGCCGAGCTGGTAGTTGGTGACGACCACCGAGTCGCCTTCCTTGAAGCGGCCGTCGTCGGACTTCGTCACGACGCCCGACAGGTCGACGCCGGTGACGCAAGGACGGTCGGTGCGCACGTTCTTGCCGACGCCGCGCGCGGCCATCGCGTCCTTGTAGGTGATCGCCGAGAACGCGGTGCGGATGACCACCGGGCCGGGATCGATTTCGTCCAGCGTGAGCTGCTCGAACTTGCAGTGCGGCTTGCCATCGATCGTGTGGACGCGAAATGCCTTGAACGTTTGCATGATTCAGTACGGTGCTTGGGCGAAGGGTCAGCGGAGTGTCACGCGATTCTTGGACCCGTGCCCGTGCCTGTGAATCTGGATGTTCGAAACATCGCGTTCGGCTGCGCCGAACGCCCGGCGGGGCAGCAGGCCCGCTGCGCAGGAACGGCCGCCCGGACGCGGTCTGCAATGCAGACCACGGCCCGATCCACCCCTTTGACGCGCCGCGGCACGGCGCCTAGCATTCCCCGGACTGCAATGCAGACCCGCCCATCGACCAGCCATCGGAGACGACATTGGACTTCGCCCTGAGTGACGACCAGCAGATGATGGTGGACGCCGCGCGCAAGCTGAACGAGAAGTTCGTGCAGCCCCTGCTCGCCGCCCACGACAAATTCAAGCCCCTGCCGAAGGAGGCGATCCTCGGCATCCTGCGCAAGGTCGCGGACCTCGGGCTCACGTCCGCGCGCATCCCCGAAGAAGGCGGCGGCGCCGGCCTGAAGATGCTCGACTACGGCCTGATGGTCGAACAACTGCCGCCCACGATCATGCTGATGGTGCAGCCGCACGAAGCGACCACCACGCGCATTTATTTCGGCGGCACGCCCGAGCAGAAGGAGCGCTTCGTGCCGCGGCTGATGGCCGGCGAGATCCTCGGCGCGACGGGCAGCACCGAGCCCGACCACGGCTCCGATCCGCGCGGCATCAAGACCACCGCCACGCCGGACAACGAAGGCAACGTCGTCCTCAAGGGCCGCAAGCAATGGATCTCGAACGCGACCGTGTGCGACCTGATCTACGTGACGTGCCGCATGCCCGACGGCGCCGGCGGCCACAAGATGGCGCGCGTGATCGTCGATCGCAGCGAAACGCCCTTCGAGGCACGCGAGCTCGAAATGCACGGCCTGTGCCAGGCGCCGCTCGGTGAAGTGCTGTTCGAGGACACGAAGATCCCCGAGCGCAACGTGTGCCCCGAGAGCGCGGACACGGCGCGCCTGCTCACGATCACGTGGCTCGCGAACCGCCCCGCCGTCGGCTTGATGGCTGTCGGCTTGGCGCAGCGCGCCCTCGACATGGCGCGCGAGTACGCCGGCGTGCGCAAGCAGTTCGGCAAGCCCATCGGCGCATTCCAGGCGATCCAGAACGACCTGGCCGACATGGAGACGCTGATCGTCACCGCTCGCCTCGCGTGCTACCACGCACTCGCCGCGATCGATCGCGGCGAGCGCGCGAACGGCCTGTCGGCGATGGCGAAGCGCTATGCGGTCGATGCGAGCGACAAGGCGATCGCGCTCGCGATGCGCATCCACGGCGCGATGGGGCTGAGCCGCGAGCTGGGCCTGGAGCAACTGGCGCGCGACGTGCGCACGCTCACGATTCCCGATGGCACGCCGGGCATCCTCGCGCTGATCCAGGGCCGGGAACTCACGGGGCTCGATCCGTTTCGCTGAGCAACGGGGCGACGTCGCTCACGCGGCGCGTGAAGCGCGAGGTTGCAGCCCGGCCGTTCGAGCCCACTCAACGCGCGCAGGACTGCTATACATTCATCGGCTGCACACACCCACCGAGAGAATCGATGTCGATCCCATCCGTCCTGAAAACCATCCTGGTCGCGCTGGCAGTTGCGCCCGTTTTTGCGCAAGGCACGCCCATCAATGCGGCCGCATTCGACTCGCTGGTCGCCCACGGCCCCGTTGCCGACGCTGCGACCCTCGCGTCGAGCAAGTGGGCCGGCAAGATCAAGCAGGCCGGGACGCTGCGCCTCGGCGGCACGCAGACGTCGAACCTGTTCTCGCAGCTCGACGAGAAGGACGGCAAGATTCGCGGCTTCGATGCGGGCCTTGCCCAGCTCCTCACGCGCTACATCGTGGGGGATGGGGCCAAGTACCGGTTCACGCAGGTCACGTCATCGACACGCGAACAGGTCCTCATCAACGACCAGGTGGACGTCGTGCTGGCCACCTATTCCATCACCCCCGCCCGCGCGGAGAAGATTTCGTTCGCGGGGCCTTACTACACGTCGCAGGCCGGAGTGCTGGTCAAGGCGAACAACAAGTCGATCCGGTCCTACCAGGATCTCGCCGGCAAGAAGACCGCGACCCAGGCCGGATCGACGGGGCCCGCGATCCTGGCGCAGTTCGCGCCCAAGGCGATCGTGCAGGAGTTCCAGACGCACCAGGAAGCCGTCGACGCATTGCGCCAGGGACGCGTGGACGCCTACGTGACCGACTACACGCTGCTGCTCAATGTCCTGAGCCTCGGCTCCGGCGAAGCGCGTTTGGCGGGTGCACCCTTCGGTCCGCAAGACCCGTACGGAGTCGGCCTGCCCAAGGGCTCGGACGGCGTGGCCTTCGTCAACGCCTTCCTGAAGAAGATCGAAGCGGATGGCACCTGGGCCAAGCTGTGGACGATCACCATCGGCCAGCGCACCGGGACCCCGAACGTTCCGAAGCCTCCCGCGCTTCCTTGAGCGATGGGCGGTGTCGTCCGGCTCCTGGCCGACTACGGGCCTGCCTTCGGACAGGCCCTTTTGCTCACATGGAAGCTCACGCTGGTCGCGTTCGCGGCCGGCTTCGCGCTGGGCATCGTCGTGACGGTGGCGCGGCTCCTGCCGCTGCGGCCGCTGCGTTTCGTGCTGACCGCTTACGTCGAGGTGTTTCGCAACATCCCGAGCGTGGCGCTGCTGATCTTCATCGTGTTCGCGCTGCCCGACCTGGATTTCGTGATCGACTATGAGCCGAGCGTGATCGCCACCCTGTCGCTGGTGTGCTCCGCATTCACGGCGGACTACCTGCGCACGGGCATCAACACCGTCGCTTCCGGGCAGGTCGAGGCCGCACGCAGCCTGGGCATGAAGCCGCTGGTCATCGTGACTTCCATCGTGTTGCCGCAGGCGCTGCGTTCGGTGGTGCAACCCATGACCTCGCTCCTGATCGCGCTGATGCTGTCGACGTCGCTGGCGTCCCAGGTGCCCCTCACCGGCCGCGAACTCACCGCACTCGTGGCCAGGATCGCAAACGACTCCGCGGCCGGGATCTCCGCGTTCGCAGTGGCTGCTGCGCTGTACCTGGCATCGGCCCTGCTCATCGCGTGGGCCGGCGCAACCCTGGAAAAGAAAGTGCGGATCCTGCGATGAGCCGCGCCCTCGAAGACATCCTGTTCGGCGACCTGGGCTCCCGGGCGCAGACGATGATGCGAGCCGCGAGCGCGACTGCCGCCGCAGCGCTGCTCGTCGTGGCCGCAGCTGTCGTGTACCGGTTCCACGCCGCGGGCCAGTTCGAGCCGCGCCTCTGGGAATTCTTCGCGTGGCAGACGACGTGGGCGTTCCTGGGCAAGGGCCTGCTCGGAACGCTGGCATCGGCGGCAGCGGCAGCCGTCATCGCGCTGGTCCTCGGGCTGGTGCTGATGGCGGGCCGCTTGTCGCGGCTGCGGCTCGCGAGCTGGCCGGCCATCGCGGCCATCGAATTCCTGCGCGGCGTGCCGACCTTGCTGCTCATCTACGTGTGCTTCCTCGTGCTGCCTTCGATCGGGATCAGGCTCGATGCCTACTGGATGTTGACCTTGCCCGTGGGACTCAGCACGGCGGCCGTGGTGGCCGAGGTGTACCGCGCCGGCGTGCTCGCTGTTCCCCGCGGGCAGACGGATGCGGCCCGCGCATTGGGCCTCTCCGAAGCGCGCGTCTTCGGCCACATCGTCTTTCCGCAGGCGCTGCGCTTCATCGTCCCGGCGCTGGTCGCGCAACTGGTCATCGTGGTCAAGGACACGACCTTCGGCTACGTCGTCACTTACGGCGAATTGATGCAGAACGCCCGTGTGCTCGTCTCCAACTACCGCTCGCTCGTCCCCGTGTACCTCGCAGTGGCGGCGCTGTACTGCTCGGTGAACTACGCCATTTCGAGGGCGAGCCGCCGGCTCGGGCGGCCGGTGCATTGAGCGTCTGTGCGTGCGAGCGCTCGACGGCGGCAATCGACCCGAAGCAGAAGTCACGCGCTCGTCGCACGGTCCGCCGCTTCCCTCGCGGCCTGGTTTGCCGCCCTGATCTTCTCGAGCTCGCCGGTGCTGATCTGTTCGCGGCGTTCCTCCCGCCCTCGGTGGAACTCGGCCAGGACGCGCGCCGCAGGCTCCTGTCCCTGGATTGCAGCCTGATAGGCGGCAACGTTGGCGTTCGCGGCGATCGGGTCGGGGAGGCCCCTGTTCAACAGCATGTACTGCACGTAGGAGAGCGCCGGCACGAGCGCGCAGTCGGCCAGGGTGAGGCGGCCGAGGCAGGCGAAGCCGTCGCGGCCGATCATCGGGTCCAACGTCCTGATGCTGCTTGCCAGCTGGCCGATGAGCAGCGCGGCGATGCTCTCGATCCCGGTGGGAACGGACGTGTCGGCAGCGAGGGCCCGGGTCAGGGACGAGAGCGTGAACGCGGTGTTCATCAGATAGAGGTCGCCGATGCGCGCCAACGTGCGGATGTGGGCGTTCTCGCGCGGCGTCGACCCGAGCAAGGAAGGCTCGGGATAGATCTCCTCCAGATACTCGGCGATCACCGCAGACTCCGGTATCGAGTCGCCGTCGATCTCCAGCGACGGGATGCGACTGAGCGGACTCTCTTCGTAGAACTTCTGCGTCAGAAGAAATGACGTCTGCCCGGTGGCGATATGGGTGAGGCCCTTGGCGTAGATCTGCATCCGCACCCGCGCCGCGTAGGGACTGATATCCCAGGAATAGAGCTTCATCGTCATTCCGCTTCTCCGATTTTTTTCGTTGGAGTGTCTTGCACGACGAGGTCGATCTCCACGAGCGCGCCGAGCGGCAACGCGGCGACGCCGATCGTGGTGCGGGCCTCGGATACAACGGCTTCTTTCGTCATGAGCTTGCTCCTGGATGTCCCTAAGTGCCGAATGAGAATACGAGGACTGCGAACATCTGATCGGTTCTATGCCATCCGACTTCACCGTTGCGCAGGCTGCGCCGCCACAACACAGCGCCGATCGCGTTTGTGCCGGCGGTTTGCCCGGCCGTCTTGAACGATTCAGCGCATCTGCGTTCACCGGGCTCCCGGGCGACTGGATCGAGCAGGCG
>DATBPW010000207.1:0-3080 GCA_036561125.1 Ramlibacter sp.
GACGAGGCGCGCGAAGTCATCGCGCGCCAGTCGCAGCGGCTGGCGCTCGCGCTCGATGACGTGCGGCAACTCGGCCGGCTGGTCGGGCCGGGCAACGGGTCGCGCGTGGACGAGGTCGATGTCGTCGCACTGCTGCGCGCATGCGGCCTGCAAGTGAGCGGCGATTGCGCGCAGCTGACGGTCGCCACCGATGGCGCGCAGCTGCAGGACGTCATCGAACGCACGCTGCGCGAAGCGCCTGCGCGTCCGCGCGCCAGCATCGACGCGGACGAAAAGGAAGCCGCCACCCATTTCACCTTGGAGCCAGTGGGCGGCGGCTTCGGGGTGCAACTGCTGCGCGCCGTGCTCGAGCGCGCCGGCGCGCAGGTCAGCTTGCTGCAGGGCACGCAAGGCCGGCGCGTGGCCGCGCGGTTTCCGCGCCAGGGCTGAGATCAGCTCGCCAGGCCCCGGTGCTTCTCGTGGCGCTTGCGGCCGGCGGCGCGCGCTTCGTCGCTCGTGAACTCGTGCGCGTGGCCGCTCTGGTGCGCGGCGCGCCCGCCGAGGCTGGCGATCTCGCGCTGGCGCTGCGGGTCCATGGCCGCGAAGCCACGCAAGCTCTTGCGGCGCATGGGCGTGCGGTCTTCCATGCGGCCTTCGGAAGGGGAAACGGATTCGAGGTCGGTCATTGCAACTCCTTGTGGGTGATGAGCGATCCCACAACGCAACGACCGTGCCAGCTGCAACTCATTGATCTGCACGCAGCGGCAGGTTCTCGACTGCAATTCTTGCTGCAACGCCGAGCACAAGGCAAGTCAGCCGGTGTATTCCTTCAGCCGGTTGTACAGCGTCTTGAGGCTGATCCCCAGCGCCGCCGCGGTGCGCTCCTTGTTGCGGCCGTGAAGCTCATAAGTCGCAAGGATGACTTCGCGCTCGATGTCGGCGAGCGGCGTGCCGATGCGCACGTTGAGGCTCCCCGGCTCTGCCGCGGCGCGCGACGCATTCGAATCGGGCAATTGCAGCCACTCGTCGCCCACCAGCAAGCCGTCGGACATCACCCACGCGCGCTGCAGCGCATTGCGCAGTTCGCGCACGTTGCCGCGCCACGGCCGCGCGAGCATCGCTTCGATTGCCGGCGGCGACGGGCGCTTGAATTCGCCTTCGCGCTTGCCGATCTCGCGCAGGAAATGCGAAGCGAGCAGAGGGATGTCGTCCATGCGCTCGCGCAGCGGCGGCATCGCGAGCGAGAACACGTTGAGGCGGTAATAAAGGTCCTCGCGCAGCGCGCCCGATGCGACCGCGTCGCGCGGGTCGCGGTTGGTCGCCGCGATCACGCGCACGTCGCTCGATTGCGTGACGGTGGAGCCCACGCGCATGAACGTGCCCGTCTCGAGCACCCGCAGCAGCTTGACCTGCAGGGCCGCCGGCATCTCCGTGATCTCGTCGAGGAACAGGGTGCCGCCGTGCGCGCGCTCGAAGAAGCCCTGGTGCAGGCGGTCCGCGCCCGTGAAGCTGCCCTTCTCGTGGCCGAAGATCTCGCTTTCCATCAGGTGCGGCGAGATCGCGCCGCAGTTCACCGCGATGAACGGCTTGCCGCGGCGGCGGCTCAGGTCGTGGATGCTGTGCGCCGCGAGCTCCTTGCCCGTGCCGCTTTCGCCCGTGATGAGGACGGTGACCGACGTGCCGGCGACGCGCGTGATCTGCTCGTAGACGCGGCGCATCGGCGCCGAGCGCCCGACGAGTTCCGCGAAGCGGCCGCTCTCCTCGACGCCGTGCATCAGCTGCTGCGCCTCGGCACGCAGCTGCGACGGCCGCATCACGCGCGAGAGCGTGCCGCGCAGCTGGCCCGCGCTCACCGGCTTGAGCAGGTAGTCGGACGCGCCGAAACGCAGCGCCTGGATCGAGCTTTCCAGGCTCGCGTGGCCCGTGATCAGCACCACCTCGGAATCGCCGACCAGCTGGCTTTCGCGCAGCAGCGAGATCCCGTCGCCGTCGGGCAGCTGCAGGTCGAGCAGCAGCAGGTCGGGCTGCTGGATCGCCAGGTGCCGGCGCGCGTCGCGCAGCGAATGCGCCATGTCGGCCGAAAAACCTTGCGCGCCGACGAGCGCGGTGATCATGCGCGCGGCGTCGGCATCGTCATCGACGATCAGTGCGTGTCCCATGCGGGTCGTGTCCTGGCTGCTGGACAACGATTCTGCGTGAGCTGGCAGCTCTTCCTTGGAAACTTTTAGTACGTGCCGGGATACGCGCCGCCGTCAATCAGGATGTTCTGGCCCGTGATGTAGCTGGCGTGCACGCTGCACAGGAACGCGCAGGTGGCGCCGAATTCCTGCGGCGTGCCGAAGCGATGCGACGGGATCGTCTTGCGACGCGCTTCGGCAATTTCCTCCATCGGCTTGCCGGTCTTCTTCACGGCGCCTTCCATCGTCGCCTTGAGCCTGTCGGTGTCGAACGCGCCGGGCAGCAGGTTGTTGATCGTCACGCCCGCCGACGCGAGCTTCGCGGACCGGGCGACACCCGCGACGAAGCCCGTGAGCCCGCTGCGCGCGCCGTTCGAGAGGCCCAGGATGTCGATCGGCGCCTTCACCGCGCTCGACGTGATATTGACGATGCGCCCGAAGCCGCGCGCGGCCATCCCGTCGACCGTGGCCTTGATCAATTCGATCGGCGTGAGCATGTTCGCGTCCACCGCCTTTATCCACGCGGCGCGGTCCCATTCGCGGAAGTCGCCCGGCGGCGGGCCGCCCGCATTGGTCACGACGATGTCGAAGTCGCGGCGCTGCGTGAAAACCCGCGCTCGCCCCTCCTCCGATGTGATGTCCGCCGCGACATGCTGCACGGCGGTGTCCTTCGGACGCGACGGATCGGCGACCATGCCGCGCGCGGCCGCCACGAGGGCTTCCGCGCCGCGCGCCACGATGACGACGTTGACGCCTTCGCGCACGAGCGCCTGCGCGCAGCCCAGGCCCAGGCCCTTGCTGGCGCCGCACACCAGGGCCCACTTGCCCGCGATACCCATATCCATGAAAATCTCCTCTTCTATAGCTGAGCTGGGTTGGTTGAGCGATGCGCACATCATCGGCCATTTTTCTCGCCTGCTGCGC
>DATBPW010000208.1:0-9612 GCA_036561125.1 Ramlibacter sp.
CGAGCGGCTGCAGGTCGCGCTCCATGCGGCGGCGCAGCCACCACGCCAGCAGCGCGAGCAGCGCGGCCTGCGGCAACGCGGAGTATTCGAGCAGGTCTTCCAGCAGGCGCGAGCGGCTGCGCGCCGTCTGCCCGAACACGATGACGAAGGAGCGGTCCTCGGGCTGCAGCGTCATGGTCCTGACGCTGCGGCCGTCGATCACCGCGTCCGCGAATTCATGGTCGCTGCCGACGAGGGGCATCGCGTGCAGCTCCGGGTGCCCCGCCACGAGCGAGCCGTCAGGGCGGCGCACGGCGAAATACAAGGTCTCGCTTTCGTCGAACAGCAGCGTGTTCATCTCCTCGGGCGTGATCGCGAGCGACAGCGAGTTGCCGGTGCCCTTGACGCGCGCGGCGAGCGCATAGCCGTTCTCGAGCAGGGCGCGGTCGAACGCCTGGCCCGCGAAGTGCTCGGCCACCGCGAGCACGACGGCCGTTCCCAGTGCCCAGGTCAGCACCAGCGGCACGAGCACATGCTGCGACAGCCGCCGCCGCAGGCTCGGCTTGCCGCCCATCAGGCCTCGCCTTCTTCGAGCACGTAGCCGAGGCCGCGCAGCGTGCGGATCGCCGCGCCGGACGCCACGAGCTTGCGCCGCAGGCGCGAGATGAACGCTTCGAGCGCGTTGTCGCCGAGCGTGTCGTCGGTGCCCGAGAGCTTGAGCGACAGCTCGCGCTTGCTCACGACGCGCCCGGGCGGCGTCATCAATTCGTGCAGCACCTCGAACTCGCGCGCGGGCAGGTCCAGCGGCTGGCCGGCAAGGAAGAAGCGCCGCGCCTGCCGGTCGAGCAGCAGCTGGCCGACTTCGACGCGATCCTCCGTGCCGAGCGCGCGGCGCACGAGCGCACGCAGCCTCGCTTCGACCTCGCCGAGGTCGAAAGGCTTGCCCAGGTAGTCGTCGGCGCCCGCGTCGAGGCCGGCGATGCGCTCCTCGGTGCGGTCGCGCGCCGTCAGGATCATCACCGGTGTGCGGTCGCCGCGCGCGCGCGCGGCGCGCAGCACCGCCAGCCCGCTGCCCAGCCCGCTGCGCTCGTGCGCGCTTTGCGGCAGGTTCAGGTCCAGCAGCACCACGTCGAAGGTCTGCACGCGCCACCAGTGCGCGGCTTCCTCGAGGTTGGTGGCCAGGTCCACGCGATGGCCGGCGGCGGTGAGGCTGCGCACCATCACGTCGCTCAGCAGCGCGTCGTCTTCGACGAGGAGGATCCGCATGAGGATGAGAAGGATAGCAGCGTGGCACGCAGCGTCATGCGGCTCGGATATAAACGACTCGATGCGGATGACCCCCACCTGCCTGGCCGCCTTGCTGCTCGCGCCATGGGGCGCGTTCGCCGCGGACGAAGCGCAGCAGGACAGCGCTGCCGCGTTCCAGTCCACCTATGTCTGGCAGCGCCAGCCCGCGTTCGCCGCGCCGTACTCCGGGCCGCACAGCTTCGACGCGGCGCGCGAGAAGGGCTATTCGTTCAGCGCCACCGCGTTCTTCGGCTGGCGGCTCGGCACCGCGACCGAGTTGTACGCGGACGTGGAGGCGGTGCAGGGCGAACCGCTGTCGCATTCGCAAGGCCTGGGCGCGCTCACCAACGCGGAGGCGCAGAAAAGCGCCGGCAGCAACCCGGTACTCTACCGCGCGCGGACCTTCGTGCGCCACACGTGGGGCTTCGGCGGCGAGCGCGTGGCCGTGGAGTCCGACAAGAACCAGCTCGCGGGCGGTGCCGACGCGAACCGCATCGTGCTCACCGCCGGCAGCTTCTCTGTCACCGACGTTTTCGACCGCAGCAACTATTCGGGCGACCCGCGCACGCAGTTCCTCAACCTCGCGTTCACGACGCACGGCGCGTTCGACTATCCGGCCGACACGCGCGGCTACACGTGGGGCGCGGTGCTCGAAGGCTATCGGGGCGACTGGCAGTTTCGTGCCGGGCGCTTCCAGGTGCCGGAGCAGCCGAACGGGCCGTCGCTCGACAACTCCGTGTTCCGCCATTTCGGCGACGTGGCCGAAGCGGTGCACACGCATCGCATCGGCGCGCTCGACGGGTCGGTGCGCGTGCTCGCATTCCGCGACCGCGCGGTGATGGCGCGCTTCGACGACGCGCTCGCGCTTGCCGTGCGCAGGGGCGGTGCGCCGTCACTCGATGCGGTGCGCACCGGCGTGCAGACGAAGACCGGCTGGGGCATCGCGCTGGACCAGGCGATCGCCGAGGGCGCGGGCGTGTTCGCGCGCGCGGCGCGCTCGAGCGGGCAACAGGAGGTCTACGCGTTCGCCGAAATCGACCGGTCGGTTTCGCTCGGCGCCCTGATGCACGGCGGCGCGTGGTCGCGCGGCAAGGACACCGTGGGCTTCGCGGTTGCGCGCAATGGGCTGTCGGCGTCGCATCGCGCGTACCTCGCCGCTGGAGGATTGGGCTACTTCGTCGGTGACGGCCGTCTCGACTACGCGCCCGAGCAGGTCGCGGAGCTGTTCTACAGCGCCGCGCTCGGTGAGCACCTGTGGCTCACCGGCGACTGGCAGGCGATCCGCCACCCGGGCTACAACGCCGACCGCGGGCCGGTGCACGTTTTCAGCGCGCGACTGCACACGGAGTTCTGACGCTCACGGCGAAGGCTTGCCGTCCTGCTGCCCTTCTTCATCTTCCTCGTGCCCGAGCGGAAGGTGGATCAGTCCGGTGTGGTAGTCGTACTCGAAGACCTCGCCGTGGCGGCCCCATTCGATCGCGGTGCGCAGCACACGTTCGGCTTCTTCGGGGTCGAGGCTTTGCTTCAACAGCGCCATGAACGGCTCCTCCGGCAGTTCGCCGGACGTTTCCTGCTCGAGGCTGTGCCGGATGTGCGCTGCCAGCGGCACGTGCGCGAGCAGCTGCCGGCCGAAGATGTCCTGCCGCAGCGTGCGGCTGCCTTCGACGTAACGGCGGCCGAGCGGCGTGATCTGCAGGTCGCCTTCCACGAGTTTGGCGAGATCGAGCAGCGACACGGCCTCGGCGAGCGGCAGCAGCTCTTCGTCGGTGAGCTCCGTTTCCTCCGCGAGCTGCGGCAGGTCCGCGCGACCGCCGAAGCGCTCGTCGGCGACGAGCTCGAGCACGCCTTCGATGCGTCCGATGTCGGCTTCGGGCAGGCGTGCGGCGAGCGGTAGCGGCCGCGGTTCTCCGGCGGGGCGGCCGGCGCGCACCGCGCCCGCGGTCATGAGCGCGTAGATCTCGTCGATCAGCGTGCGCACCTGCTCGCTCTCGGGATGGCGCGGCCGCGGCAACTGCACCGACAACTGGCAGCGCACGCGCCCCGGGTCGCTCGCGAAGACCAGGACCCGGTCGGACATGAGCACGGCTTCCTCGATGTTGTGCGAGACGACGAGCATGCCCTTCGTGGGCATCGCGCCGCTCGTCCACAGCTCGAGGATGTCTTCGCGCAGGCGTTCGCCCGTGAGCACGTCGAGTGCCGAGAAGGCTTCGTCCATCAGCAGCACCTCGGGCTCGATGACGAGCGCGCGCGCGATTCCCACGCGCTGCCGCATGCCCCCCGACAGTTCGCGCGGCAACGCGCCTTCGAATCCCGACAGCCCGATCAGCTCGATGGCCGCACGCGCGCGCTCGGCCCGCTCTTCGCGGTCGATGCCGCGCGCTTCGAGCCCGAGCTCCACGTTCTGCTGCACCGTGAGCCATGGAAACAGCGCGAACGACTGGAACACCATCCCCACGCCGCGCGCCGGCCCGTAAAGCGGCTGGCCGCGATAGGTGACTTCGCCGCCGTCCGCCGCGACGAGGCCCGCCATCACGCGCAGCAGCGTCGACTTGCCCGACCCGGAAGGGCCCAGCAGCGCGACGATTTCGCCCTCGGCCAGGCGGAAGTCCACGCCCTCGAGCACCGGGCGCGCGTGCCCGTCCGCGCCGCGAAACGACTTCTGGACCGACTTCAATTCGATGATTGCTTCCGCCACGTGCGCCGCCCTTCAGAAATGCATCCGTTCCTCGGCCAGCTGGTAGAGCCGGCGCCAGACCAGGTGGTTCAAGCCCATCACGAACACGCACATCACGGCGATGCCCAGCGCGATGCGCGGGAAGTCGCCCGCGGCCGTCATGTGGGCGATGTAGCTGCCCAGCCCCTGCGCCTCCAGCGTGGTGTCGCCCCAGCTCACGTACTCGGCCACGATGCTCGCGTTCCACGAGCCGCCGCTCGCGGTGATCGCGCCGGTGACGAAGCTCGGGAACACCGCGGGTAGCAGGTAGCGCCGCCACTTGAGCCTTCCGGAGAGCTGCAGGTTTTGCGCGGCATAGCGCAGTTCCGTCGGAATCGTCGACGCGCCCGCGATCACGTTGAACAGCAGGTACCACTGCGTGCCCAGCACCATGAGCGGCGACAGCCAGATGTCCGGGTTCAGGCGCCAGTGCACGATCGCGAGGACTGCAACGGGGAAGACCAGGTTGGCGGGGAAGGCCGCGAGGAACTGCACGATGGCCTGCAGGCGCCCGGCCCAGCGCGGGTTCAGCCCGATCCAGATCCCGACGGGCACCCACAACAGGGCGGCGAGCGCGATCAGCACGAGCACGCGCACCAGCGTATAGATGCCGAGGACGAACACATGGCCGACCTCGGACCAGCCGACCTCGCCGTGCACGAACCGGAACAACCACCACAGCGCGAACAGCACGGCGCCGGCCAGCACGGCTTCGCCCGCTTGCGCAATCGCCGGATTCGCGGGCTGCGGCCGCGCGAGGATCGAAGTGCCATCGTGCTCGCGGCGAAACAGCAGCAGCGAGCGCTCGAAGAGCCGCACCAGTGCATCGCCCATGAGCTGCACGCGGTCCGTGCGCCGCAGCCACGTCAGCAGCCAGGAGGTCGGCGCGTTCTCGCTGCCGCTTTCCTCGAAGCGGAACTTGTCGGCCCACGCGACCAGCGGACGGAAGAACAGCTGGTCGTACAGCACGATGCCCACCAGCATGCCGCCGATCGCCCAGCCGATCGCCGCCATGTCGCGCGCTTCGATCGCCAGCGCGATGTAAGAGCCGACGCCGGGCAGCTTGATGTTCTGGTTCGACACCGAGATCGCTTCCGATGCGACGACGAAGAACCAGCCCCCCGACATCGACATCATCATGTTCCACAGCAGGCCCGGCATCGCGAACGGCAGCTCGAGGCGCCAGAAGCGCTGCCAGCCCGAGAGCTGGAACACGCGCGCGGCCTCGTGCAGCTCCTGCGGCACCGTCTTGAGCGACTGGTACAGGCTGAACGCCATGTTCCACGCCTGCGACGTGAAGATCGCGAAAATCGCGGCGCATTCCACGCCGAGCAGGCTGCCGGGGAACAGCGCGATGAAGCCCGTGACCGTGATCGACAGGAAGCCGAGGATGGGGATCGATTGCAGGATGTCGAGGAGCGGGATGAGCACCCGCTCGGCCATGCGGTACTTGGCGGCGACGGCCGCGAACACGCAGCTGAAGACGATCGACGCGCCCAACGCGAGGAACATGCGGATCGTCGTGCGCAGCAGGTAGTACGGCAGCATCGCCGGGTCGAGCGTGAGCGGGATGACCTCGCCCACGGCATAGGGCTTGGCCATCTGCGAGCCCGCCCACGCGAGCGCGAACAGGATCGCGAGCACGAGCGGCAGCAACGCCCAGTCCCACCGGTTGCCGGCGGACTCGACGACCTGCCGCGGAAAGAAGGTCTTGCTCGTCATCGTGGTTCGGGGTTCGCCCGGCGCATGCGCGCGACAGGCGGCAGCCCATCGTGCCGAAAGAGTGTGACCGCGCCCTGACTCGCGCGCGGGTTCAGCGCAGCCAGCCGCGCTTCCAGCAGTACCAGACCGGGAACGCCGCGCTCGCGATCATCACGGAGATCACGTACGGGTAGGCCAGCGGCCCGAGCACGCGGAACTCGGGGAACTGCAGGTTCATGCCGTAGATGCTCGCCACCAGCGTCGGCGGCAGCAGCGCGACGCTCGCCACCGAGAAGATCTTGATGATCTTGTTCTGGCTGATGTTGATGAAGCCCACGGTGGCGTCCATCAGGAAGTTGATCTTGTCGAACAGGAACGCCGTGTGGTTGTCCAGCGATTCGATGTCGCGCAGGATCTGGCGCGTGTCCTCGAACTGCTCGGCGTCGAGCATGCGGATGCGCATCATGAACGACAGCGCGCGGCGCGTGTCCATCACGTTGCGGCGGATGCGCCCGTTCAGGTCTTCCTGCCGCGCGATGTCGCCCAGCACCTCGCGCGCGAGCTCGTCGCTCACCTGCCCCGCGAGCACCTGCTTGCTGACCTTCTCGAGCTCGTCGTAGATGCCCTCGAGCGTATCGGCCGAGTATTCGGCGTCGGCGTCGAACAGCTTGAGCAGCACGTCCTTCGCGTCCTCGATCAGCCCCGGCGCGCGCCGCGCGCGCAGGCGCAGCAGCCGGAACACCGGCACGTCCTCGTCGTGGATCGAGAACAGGACGCCCTTGCTGCGCAGCTGCTCGTTCTTCTGGTTGAGGATGAACGCCACGCGCACCGTGGCCGGCTCGTCCTCGTCGGCGATGAGGAAGTCGCTGCGGATGTGCAGCTCGCCGTTGTCCTCTTCGTAGAAGCGCGCGGACTCCTCGATGTCCTCGTCCATCGCGTCCTCGGGAATGGACAGGCCGAAGTACTGCTTGACCCAGCGCTTTTCTTCCAGCGTGGGCGACTCGAGGTCGACCCAGATCGGCTGGAACTTGGACAGCTCCTCGAGCGACTCGATCTCTTCCTGGAAGAGCCGGCCGTTCGCGAGCGTGAAGATATTGAGCATCCTTGGCTCCGTGATGTTTCGTGATGCGTTGCAGGCAACGGTTGCTTTCAACGCCGCCGGTCACGGGCGCTGAAAGCTACCGACTGGGGCAGGTTTCCAAGGAGCTTTCTCCAGCAATGAAGATGGGCGCGATTATGCCGCGAAGAACGCGAGCAATTCGGCCTTGCGCGCGTACGCGTCCTGCTCGCCCAGCGCGGTGAGCGCCTGCACGAACGGCGGCTCGAACAAGAGGTAGCTCGCGAGCGAGCCGCCGCCGCCGCCCTTGAGCGCGCCGAGCCCGCCGAGTGCGCGGCGCACGGACTTCGGCAGCAGCTGCGCATGTTGCGTGGCCAGCGCGTCGAGCGATTGCGACGGCTGGATCGCGAGCACGTCGACGCTGCGGTACGGCAGCACGCCCGCGACTTCGCGTGGCAGCTGGTGCAAGGTCTGGGTCACGCGCTGCGCCTGTTCGACGTCGGCCTGCAGCGTGTCGTGGAACACGCTGGCCATCGCATGCCCCGCGATGCCGCCGAGCGACGGCCCGCGATTCGCGCCGGGCTCCGGCGCGGCGACGAGGCTGGAGCGCTGCGGCTGCCCGACGCCGACGACGAAGATCTTGTGCGCGCCCAGGTGCATCGCGGGCGAGAGCGGGGAGACCTGCCGCATCGAGCCGTCGCCGAAATATTCCGGATGGCCGTCGACCCACAGCGGCGTGGCGGGGAACAGGAACGGGATCGCGCTCGACGCCATCAGGTGCTCGATGGTGAGCGGCTGGAACTCGGCGCGCCGGCCCGGGCGCAGCCACGCCTCGTGCTTCTGGTCGCGCGCGGTGTGGCAGAAGGTCCAGTGCACGCCGCTCGTGTAGCTCGACGCCGTGACCGCCACCACGTCGATCGCTTTTTGCGCGAGCGATTCGTCGATCGCCGCCAGCGAAATGGCGTGGTGCAAGGTGTCGACCAGCGGCATGTTGTCCAGCAACGCACCGCGCTGGCGGGTGCGCCGCCACAGTGTCAACGCGGTCGCGATGCGGCTGATGCGCACCCACGGGGGCACGTCCAGCTCGTAGACGTCGCGCGAACGCAGCCTCGACCAGAACTGCGCAAGGTCGGCGAAGGCGTCGAGGCCGCGCGAGGCCGCGCTTGCGAGGTAGGCCACGTTGAGTGCGCCGGCCGACGTGCCGACGAGCACCTGGAACGGGAACTTCATCGAGCCGCCCGCCTGCAGCTGCAGCATCGCGGCGAGGGCCTGCAGCACGCCGACCTGGTAGGCCGTGCGCGCGCCGCCGCCCATCAGCACCAGCGCTGCCAGCGGATTCTTGGGGCGCACCAGCCCCGCATGGATGATCGTCCCCAGGCTCATGGCCTCTCCGTCGAGGCGATCGTAGGGCAGAGTGCCCGCGACTACAAATCGCGCCGCCCGCGGCGTTTCGCCCTGGGTGCGGGCGCCGTCGACACGCGCACGTCGCACTTGAGCACGCTTGCCATGTACGACAGCGCGGCGTCCTTGGCATCGCTGCTCTCGGCTGCGTTGCAATCGGCGGGCACCCAGCACGGGTACTCGCGCAGGAACGCTTCGGCCGCCGTGAGCTGCACGCACATGTCGGTGGCCAGGCCGCAGATCACGAGCTCCTTCGCTTCCATCTCGGCCAGCAGCAATTCGAGCGGTGAAGCGAAGAACGCCGAATGCCTCGGCTTGAGGATCGTGATGTCGCCGGCCTGCGGGTAGAGCAGCTTCGCGATCTCGCCGGGCGGCCCTTCCATGCCGAGGCAGGTCGAGACGAGGCTGTGGAAGTCCGACTGCCACACGCCGTAGTTGTCGTTCGCGTAGATCGTCGGCACGCCACGTGCGCCCAACCGCACTTTCAGTTTGGCGGTCGCGCGCGCGGCTTCGAGCGCCGCCGGCGCGAGCTTCTCGCTGCCCGGAAAATCCAGGGGATTGATGAAGTCGACCAGCAGCAGCACGCGCGCGCTGCGCGGCAAGCGCGGCACGGCCAGGCCAGTGGTGTCGGGTGCGCGTCGAGGCATGAAGCGATTCTGGCGGGGCTTGGCGCGTGGGTGGGCACCAACCTCCCATGGCTGAGGCAGGACCAGTCCTACAAGGTCGGGCCACAACGTCCGACAGACCCACTCATCCAGTCCCCCTAAATTCGATGCGTCTCCCCGGCAGGCAGCCGCGCCGGGGCCCACAGGAGCAGCTTTCATGATCCAGCTGGCGAACGACCCGAATGCGCGCCGTTCCTTCCAACGTGCAGCCGCCAACGACGGCGACGCCGGTGGGGACCTGCGCGCCGACAGCCGCCGCGCCCGCAGCGGCCACGCGTGGCCGTTCCTGAGCCGCTATGCCGCGCGGCCGGCGAACGACAAGCACTCCGACAAGCCCGCAGCCGGACCCGCCGGCAGCTGACCGCCGACACTCATTTGGAGAACAAGATGCCCACGGAACCGAAGATGCCCAACCGCCACAACGACGCGCCCCGCGACAAGCCGTTCGCCGAACGCACGGAGCACGCGAACCTCGAGCGGCCGGGCGCGCAAGCGCATCCGAAGGCCGCGCGTGGCTGGAGCGGCCGCGTCGATCCGGTGGCGGCCTGGCACATGCGCTGATCGCTGCGCGAAGTCAACAGGGCAGCACCCGAGCGCAAGCGCTTGCGTGAGGCCCGCGGCAAAGGCACCTTCGGGTGCCTTTTTCGTTGGCTCGTCCAACGCGTTCCCCTTGCGCCGCGCGCACTTGCGAGCCCAGCCGGTTCAAAGCGTTTCACACGCGGGAGCGCCATTGACGGAAATCAATTGCAATCCGCGGACGGCCACGGCATAGTGGTTCGACCCTTTCGGAAACCAAGTTCGCACTGGCC
>DATBPW010000209.1:0-2877 GCA_036561125.1 Ramlibacter sp.
GATGCCGGCGAGCGCGACCTTGTGGCCCTGCGGCACGCGCTCGCGCAGCACGAGGCCGTCCGCGAATGTTGTGCCCGCGTCGAGCCCGCCGTCGTTCACCACGATCGCGACGTTGTCGCGCTCGTGCATGCGGATGCGGCGGGGCTCGGTGCTCATGGGCTTATTGCATCGTGATCTTGCGCGTTTCGATCAGGTTCTTCCAGCGGTAGTACTCGGCTGCCTGGAACTTCGCGAACTGCTCGGGCGTGCTTGCGACGATCTCGAAGCCCTGCGCCAGCAGCATCGGCTTGACCGACGGATCGTTCAGGATCTGCACGATCGCCTTGTAGAGCTTCTCCTTCACCTCCGCGGGCACGCCCTTCGGCGCGGCGATGGCTTGCCACGATTCCACTTCGGCGCCCTTCACGCCCTGTTCGCGCAGGGTGGGCACGTCGGGCAGCAGCGGGTTGCGCGCTTCGGACGAGACGGCGATGGCGCGGACCTTGCCCGCCTTGATCTGGCCGATGATGCTGTTGATGTTGACGAACGCCGCGTCCACCTGGCCGCCCATCAGGTCGGTGATGGCGGGGCCGCCGCCCTTGTACGGGACGTGCAGGCCTTGCGTGCCGGTCTGCTGCCAGAACAGTTCCGCCGAGAGATGGTCGGACGACCCGGCGCCCGACGATGCGAAGCTCACCTTGCCCGGGTTCTTCTTGAGCGCGGCGAGCATGTCGCCGACGTTCCTGATCGGCGACGACTCGGGCACGCACAGCACGTTGGGTGCCTGCACCAGCACCGAAATCGGGTCGAAGTCCTTCAGCGCATCGTATTGCACGCTCTTGTAGAGGTGCGGCGCGATGACGAACGGGCCCAGCGACGAGACGAACAGCGTGTAGCCGTCGGCAGGCGCGCGCTTGACCAGCGCGGCGCCGATCGTGCCCGTGGCGCCGGCCTTGTTGTCGATCACCCAGGTGCCGCCGAGCTTTTCCGGCAGCTTGTTCGTCAGCACGCGCGCGATGGCGTCGGTGGACCCGCCGGGCGGGAACGGCACGACGATGGTGACGGTCTTGTCGGGATACGCGGCGAACGCGCTCACCGTCACGGCAAGCGCGGCCACGAATGCGGCAAAGGCTTTTTTCATGATGCTCCTTGGTGGATTGGTTCTTACTGCGGGCCGAGTTTCGCGATGAGCGTCGCGAGCTGGTCCATCTCCTCGGGCTTCAGGTCCGTGAGCGGCGGGCGCACCGGGCCTGCATCGTGCCCGGCCAGCTTCGCGCCGGCCTTCACGATGCTGACGGCGTACCCCGCCCCGCGGTTGCGGATCTCGAGGTACGGCATGAAGAAATCGCGCAGCAGCCGGTGCTGCGTGGCCATGTCGTCGTCGCGCACCGCGTCGTAGAACTGCAGCGCGGTGCGCGGGATGAAGTTGAAGACGGCCGACGAATAAACGGGCGTGCCGAGCGCCTTGTACGCAGCCGCGTACACCTCGGCGGTCGGCAGGCCGCCGAGGTAGGCGAAGCGGTCGCCCATCCTGATGTGGATCGACGACATCAGCTCGATGTCGCCGATGCCGTCCTTGAAGCCGACGAGGTTGGGGCAGCGTTCGGCGAGCTTCGCGAGCGTGGCCGGCAGCAGGCGCGTGACGCCGCGGTTGTAGACAATCACGCCGAACTTGACGCTCTTGCAAACGGCTTCGACGTGCGCGGCGAGGCCTTCCTGGCCCGCTTCGGTGAGGTAGTGCGGCAGCAGCAGGATGCCGTGCGCGCCGGCTTCTTCGGCCGCTTGCGCGCAAGCGATCGCGAAGCGCGTCGGGCCCCCGGCACCCGCGATGATCGGCACCTTGCCGCGGCAGGTGTCGACGGCGGCCCGGACGATGCGCGGGTATTCGTCGCCCGTGAGCGAGAAGAATTCGCCGGTGCCGCCCGCGGCGAAGAGCGCGGTGGCGCCGTACGGCGCGAGCCATTCGAGGCGGGCGCGGTAGCCGCGCTCGTTGAAATTGCCGTCGCTATCGAAGTCCGTGAGCGGGAACGACAGCAGGCCGGAGGAGATCGTGGTCTTGAGGTCTTGCGGGTTCATGGCCGGGCGGCTGAAGTCATCAGTCATCATACAACATGCCGCAGCCGGGCCCGGTTGTGGCGAACCCGTACGCCGACTAGCGCGAGCGCTTCCGGCCGGCCGCTTCCTGCGCGCGCCGCAGGCGCTCGCGGCTGTTCGTCAAATGCAGCCGCATCGCGGCGCGCGCCGACTCGGCGTCGCGCCGCTCGATGGCCTCGTAGATCTCCTCGTGCTCGCGCTGCAGGCGCCGGTGGTACTGCGACCAGTCCTCGCTTGCGATGCGCGACGAGTTGATGCGCGCGCGCGGGATCAGCGTCGCGCCGAGGTGGCTCATGATGTCCGCGAAATAGCGGTTGCCCGTGGCGACCGCGATCAGGTGATGGAAGCGGAAGTCGGGGCCGACAGTGTCCTTGCCCTGCGTGTCGCCGGTGGCCAGCTCGTCGAGCGCACGGCGCATCTGCGCGAGCTGGTCCGGGGTCCTGCGCTGGGCGGCGAGGCCCGCGGACTCGGTCTCGAGGCTGATGCGCAGCTCGAGCACGGCCAAAACATCGACGGCCGTCTCGATCTCCTGCGGATCGATGCGAAAGCCGCTCGCGGCCGGCGGCTCCAGCACGAACGTGCCGATGCCGTGCCGGGTCTCGACCAGGTTGGCAGCCTGCAGTTTGGAGAGCGCCTCGCGCACGACGGTGCGGCTCACGCCCCACTCGTCCATGATCTCCGCCTCGGTCGGCAACTTGTCGCCGGGCCTGAGCTTGCGGGCGCGGATGCGCGCACCGATGCCCTCGACGAGCTCGCTCGCCAGGTTGCGCATGCGCCGCCGCGGCGCCGCTGCGGGAGCGGTCG
>DATBPW010000210.1:0-1917 GCA_036561125.1 Ramlibacter sp.
TTGTTCGGGATCAGCTTGCTGATGCCGTCGCACATGGAGTAAGGCATGTCGAGCACGCGGCCCACGTCGCGGATCGCGGCGCGCGCGGCCATCGTGCCGAAGGTCGCGATCTGGCTCACCGCGTCCTTGCCGTACTTGTCCTTGACGTAGTCGATGACGCGGTCGCGGTTGGCCTGGCAGAAGTCGATGTCGAAGTCGGGCATCGACACGCGCTCGGGGTTCAGGAACCGCTCGAACAGCAGGTTGTATTCGAGCGGGTCGAGGTCGGTGACCTTCAGCGAGTACGCGACGAGCGAGCCGGCGCCCGAGCCGCGGCCCGGCCCGACCGGGCAGCCATGGTCCTTGGCCCAGTTGATGAAGTCGCCCACGATGAGGAAGTACCCCGGGAACTTCATCGCGAGGATGGTCTCGATCTCGAACTCGAGCCGCTGCTCGTAGCGCGGGCGCTGCTTCTCGCGCACGGCCGGGTCGGGGTAGAGCTGCTCCAGCCGCTCCTTCAAGCCCTCGTGCGACGCGAAGCGGAAGTACTCCTCGATCGGCATGCCGTTCGGCGTGGGGAACACAGGCAGGTGCGGCTTGCCGAGGTCGAGCACGAGGTTGCAGCGCTTGGCGATCTCCAGCGTGTTCGCGACCGCACTCGGCACGTCGGCGAAGAGTTGCTCCATGGCCGCCTGCGGCTTGAACCACTGCTCGCGCGTGAACTTGCGCGTGCGGCGCGGGTTGCCGAGGATCTCGCCGTCGGAGATGCACACGCGCGCCTCGTGCGCCTCGTAGTCGTCCTCGGCGGTGAACTGCACCGGCTGCGTCGCGACCACCGGCAGGTGCAGGCGCGCAGCCAGCTGCACGGCCGCGCCGACGTGCGCCTCGTCGTCGCTGCGGCCGGCGCGCTGCAGCTCGATGTAGAAGCGGTGCGGGAACACCGCCGCGAGCGCCAGCGCCGCTTCGCTCGCGCGCGGCTCGTCGCCTTGCACCAGCGCCTGCCCGACCGGGCCGGCCTGCGCACCCGACAGCGCGATGAGGCCTTCGCCCAGCTCGTGCAGCCATTCGAGCTTGCACACGCCCTGCGTCTTGTTGGCGTTGCGCGTCCAGCCGCGCGTGAGCAGCTCGCACAGGTTCAGGTAGCCCTGGCGGCTTTGCACCAGCAACACGATGCGCGAAAGCACGTTCGGGTCTTTCGCGAAGCCCTGCAGGAAGATCTCCGCGCCGATGAGCGGCTTGACCCCCGCGGAGCGCGCGGCCTTGTAGAACTTGATCGCGCCGTAGATGTTGTTCAGGTCGGTGATGGCCAGCGCGGGCTGGCCGTCCTTCGCGGCCGCGGCGACGATGTCGTCGATGCGCGTGGTGCCGTCCTGGATCGAGAATTCGGTGTGCAGGCGCAGGTGGACGAACATGCAGCCATTGTAGGAAACGCCGGCGCCCCGCCGCTTCGTAAAATCGCGCAGTCGTGAATTCCGTCCTGAACGTTTCGGCGTACCGCTTCTGCGCCGTCCCCGACCCGCACGCCTTGCGCGAAGCGCTGCTCGAGCGCGCGCGCTTCCTGCAGCTGAAGGGCACGATCCTGCTCGCTTCGGAGGGCATCAACCTGTTCCTGGCCGGCGCGCCGGACGCTGTTCGCAGCTTTGTCGCCGCGTTGCAGATGGAGCCGAAGGAGAGCTGGTCGGCGACGCAGCCATATCGCAAGCTGCTGGTGAAAGTCAAGCGCGAGATCATCCGCATGGACCACCCGGCGGTGCAGCCGGCGCAGGGCCGCGCGCCTGCGCTCGACGCGGCGACGGCGAAGCGCTGGCTCGACCAGGGCCATGACGACGCGGGCCGCCCGGTGGTCACGCTCGACACGCGCAATGCGTTCGAGGTGGACTACGGCACGTTCGAAGGCGCCGTCGATTGGCGGCTCGCGAAGTTCAGCGACTTCCCGGG
>DATBPW010000211.1:0-7607 GCA_036561125.1 Ramlibacter sp.
GCGTGGACGCGACCGGCATCACGCTGTCGAAGAACCAGCACGCGCACGTCAATCGCCTCATCGAGGAGAAGGGCCTGAAGGGCCGCGTGCGCATGGAGCTGCGCGACTACCGCGACCTCGAGGGCAACGCGCTGTACGACAAGATCGCGTCGGTCGGCATGTTCGAGCACGTGGGCCACGCGCAGATGGGCGCGTACTTCGCGAAAATCCTGTCACTGCTCAAGCCCGGCGGCCTCGTGATGAACCACGGCATCACCTCGGGCAACCTCGAGCCGGGCCAACTCGGCGCCGGGATGGGCGACTTCATCGAGAAGTACATCTTCCCCGGCGGCGAGCTGCTGCACGTGTCGCACGTGCTGCGCGAGCTGGCCGTGTCGGGCCTCGAAATGCTCGACGTCGAAAACCTGCGCCCGCACTACGCGCGCACGCTGTGGGCCTGGTCCGATGCGCTCGAAGCGCAGTTGCCCGAAGCGCAGCGCGTGCTCGAGACGACGGGCGGCGCGCGCGACGCGGGCAAGGTGCTGCGCGCCTACCGGCTCTACCTCGCCGGCTGCGCGATGAGTTTCGAGCGCGGCTGGATCAGCCTGCACCAGGTGCTGGCCTCGCGCCCCGACGGCAAGCTCGAGACGGGCAACATCCGCGGCGCCCAATCGACGTACCCGTTCAACCGCGAATACATCTACCGGGATCGCTGAAACACCGATGCTCTACAAGTTCAAGTCCAAGGCCGCGGGCGACATCATCATGCTGGAGCCCAACGGTCGGCGCGTGCTGCAGGTGATCGGCAAGGACCCCGGGCCCAAGGGCATCATCCAGCCCGCGGAAATGCCCGGCGCGATCCGCGCGCTCGAGGACGCGATCGCGACAGAGGACGCCGAGCACAAGGCCGCGGCCGACGAAGCGCAGGCCGGCGGCCAGGCGCCGACCGGCTCCGAATCCGTCTCGCTGCGCGCCCGCGCGCTGCCCTTCATCGACATGCTGCGGCGCTGCGAACAGGCGGGCAAGGAAATCGTCTGGGGCGTTTGATTTCGGCGCAGTGGCGTGCTCAGGCCGGAGGATGCCCTCCACCCTCCGTGTCCCCCACCGATGAAGGCGGCCTGCGCCGCCTTCATCGAGTTCCTCCTCTACCTGCGGGTGGAGGGCATCCTGCGGCCTGAGCCAAGGCACGCTCGTCGTGAATCACGAGAATGTGCAACGGGCGTGCCCCAGTCCCCGGATGCCGGGTAGCCCGATCACGGAAGTAAAGGAGGAGCTCATTGCGACGGGAGTCGCAATGGCGGGGGACATGGAGTGATCGGGCTACCCGGCATCCGGGGACCCGGGCGCAACCTTCACAATGACATCGCAGCAACGCTGCCCCGGCCTGAAACCCAGGGCAAGCGCCGCTTCGTTCGCGCGGCTGACAATCCCGTCCTCCAGCGTGCTGCGCGCGTCGCCGATGCGCGCACTGGTGTGCGAGACCGTGCACGCCGCAAGGCCTTCGGCCTGCAGCAGTGCGAGACCCGCATAACCCGCGTCGTCCTTGCCGCCGCCCGCGTCGTTGAAGATCGCGAGGAACGGGCGCGACGCGAGCGCGAAACCCGCCGAGCTCACGCCGCCGTGCGACCCGGACACGGCGACGCAGCCCGCGTCCGCCGGACCGAGCTGCGTGATGGAGTCGACGAGCCGGAGCGCGCGCGTCAGTCCGCGTACACTCCCGCCGCCTTGATGACCGGGGTCCACTTGGCGATCTCGGACAGGACGAACTTCCTGTGTTCCGCGGGCTCGACGCGCTTGTCGTTCACGACGACCGCGCCCAGGCTTTCTTCCCGCTTGATGAATTCCGGATCCTTGAGCGCGGCCTTCAGCGCGTCATTGAGCTTCTTCTGCACGTCGGCCGGCGTGCCCTTGGGTGCATACAGCCCGTGCCAGATCGTGACGTTGAAGCCCTTCAGGCCGAGCTCCTGGAGCGTGGGCACGTCCTTGAGCGCCGGCGTCGTGAGGCGTTTGGTCGTGCTCACGCCGTAGACCTTCACCTTCCTGGCTTCGATGTGCACGGTCGTGTTGGTCGTCTGGTCGCACATCAGGTCGATCTGCCCGCCGATCAGGTCCGTCATCGCGGGGCCGGTGCCCTTGTACGGCACGGCCTGCATCTCGGTCTTCATCGCCGACTGGAACAGCAGGCCGCACAGGTGCGACGCCGAGCCCACGCCCGCGTTGCCCAGGTTGATCTTGCCCTTGTTCTGGCCGATCCACTTCGTGAGTTCGGCAAAGTTGCTCGCCGGCAGCGTCGGCCGGCCGATCAGCGTCATCGGCACGTCGTTGATCAAGCCGAGGTACGCGAAGTCGTTCTCCACGCTGAAGGGGATGTTGCGCACGAGCGAAGGCATCGTCGCCATGCCGATGTGCGTGAGCAGCAGCGTGTAGCCGTCGGCCGGCGCCTTGGCGACCTTGTTGGCGCCGATCGAGCCGCCCGCGCCCGCGGCGTTGTCGACGATGACGGTGGTGCCCAGGGGCTTGCGCAGCGCTTCCGCGAGGTCGCGCGCGACACGGTCGGTGGGCCCGCCCGCCGCGAACGGCACGATGATGGTGACCGGCTTGTCCGGAAAGCCGGCCGCGTGCGCGCCGCACGCGAAGGCCAGCGCCGCGGCAAGCGCGCCCAGCGGCTTGACGATATTCTTCATTGTTCGCTCCTTGAAATTCCTGTCCCGGAATCGTAGGACGCGCGCGGGGCCCTCCCCATCGCGGGAATTACGTAGCGAAAGACAGCCGATCCCGGCCTACGCCGGATGGCCGAATCGCAAGATCACTTATAGGATCTTGCGTCCTCGATCACCTTGCCGTCGTTGGGCAGGGAGCCCGGCGCGACCAGCTCGACATCGCCGCGCAGCTTGGTCACGTCGCGGATGGCTTCGCCGATGCGTTCGGGCAGGCCCTGGGCCGCATCGCGCGCCTCGACCTTGAGCGTCATCACGTCGTTGGCCATCTCGCCGCTGACGATGAGGCGCGCGCGCACGATCTCCGGAAAGCGCCGTGCGATATCGGCGACCTGGCCGGGGTGCACGAACATGCCGCGGATCTTGGTGGTCTGGTCCGCGCGACCGAGCCAGCCCTTGATGCGCTTGTTGGTGCGGCCAGTGGGGCACGAGCCGGCGAGCACGGCCGACAGGTCGCCGGTGCCGAAGCGCACGACGGGATACGCCGGGTTCAGCACGGTCACGACCACCTCGCCCACTTCGCCTTCGGGCACGGGCTCGCCGGTGCCCGGGCGCACGATCTCGAGGATCACTTCCTCCTCGACCACCATGCCTTCGCGCGCGGAGGTCTCGTACGCGATCATGCCGGCGTCCGCGGTCGCATAGCACTGGTAAGCCGTGATGCCGCGCTGGGTGAACCAGTCGCGCAGGCTCGGCGGAAACGCTTCGCCGCCCAGCATCGCCTTGCGCAAGCTCGTGATGTCGGCGCCGGCTTCCGCGGCCTTCTCGACGAGGATGCGCAGGAAGCTCGGCGTGCCGCTGTACGCATCGGGCTTGAGTTCCGCGATCGCTTGCAGCTGCTGCTCGGTCTGCCCCACTCCCGCGGGAAAGACGGTGCAGCCCACCGCATGCGCGCCCGATTCCATGATGAATGCGCCCGGCGTCATGTGGTAGCTGAACGCGTTGTGCACGAGGTCGCCGGTGCGGAAGCCGGCCGCGTACATCGCACGGCCGCAGCGCCAGTAGTCGCTGCGCGTGCCGCCGGGTTCGTAGATGGGGCCGGGCGACGAATACACGCGCGGCATCTGCGGGCCGCGCACGAGCGTCGAGAAGCCACCGAACACGTCCTTGTCCCGTTGCGCGCGCTGGCGTTCGAACAGGTCCGACTTGCGCGTCACCGGGAGCTTCGCGAGGGCCGCGCGCGACGCGACCTGCGACGCGTCCACGCCTTGCAGGATCTGCGCGAACGCAGCCGATTTCGACTGCGCGTGCGCGACGTGCCCGGGCAGCGCGGCCATGAGCTGCGCCTCGCGCCGGTCCGTGCTGCGCGTTTCGAGTTCGTCGAAGAAATCGGTCATGCCAACCACCGCTTGCGCCTCTTGTAGCTCTTGACGTCACGGAAGGACTTGCGCTCGGCGCCGCCCACGCCGAGGTAGAACTCCTTGACGTCTTCGTTGTTCGCGAGTTCGTGCGCGGGGCCGTCCATCACGACGCGGCCGCTTTCCATGATGTAGCCGTACACCGCGTACTTCAGCGCCATGTTCGTGTTCTGCTCGGCCAGCAGGAACGTGACGCGCTCCTGGGTGTTCAGGTCCTTCACGATCTCGAACACCTCCTCGACGATCTGCGGCGCGAGGCCCATCGACGGTTCGTCGAGCAGCACGATGCTCGGGCTGGCCATCAGCGCGCGGCCGATCGCGCACATCTGCTGCTCGCCGCCCGACGTGTACGCGGCTTGCGAGCTGCGGCGCAATTTCAGCCGCGGGAAATACGTGTAGACCTTCTCGAGGTTCGCCGCGACTTCGCCCTTGTGCTTGCGCGTGTACGCACCGGTGAGCAGGTTCTCCTCGATCGTGAGGTGCGCGAAGCAGTGGCGGCCTTCCATCACCTGCACCACGCCGCGCTCGACGAGATCGGCGGGAGTGAGGTTCTCGATGCGCTCGCCGCGCAATTCGATCGAGCCCTTGGTCACCTCGCCGCGCTCGCCCTTCAGCAGGTTCGACACCGCTCGCAGCGTCGTCGTCTTGCCCGCGCCGTTGCCGCCGAGCAGCGCGACGATCTGCCCCGCGCCGACCTGCAGCGATACGCCCTTGAGCACGAGGATCACGTGGTTGTAGATCACCTCGATGCCATTCACATTCAGGACTTTGTTGTCCATTGGTCTCCTACGAGCCTTCGGCTCTCGTGGACCGCGGACAACGCGTTCCACGCTGCTTACGGCACCCTCCCCGGGCCCCTCCCGCCGAGCGGGAGGGGAAGGACTCCTGCGGAGTCCACGCCGAAGGTGCCCTTCGGCGGTTCACATCACGATTGACAGTCAGCTCCGGAGCGCAGTTGCCACTTCTTGTCGGCGGCGTACTTCTCGGCGTTGGTCTTCACCAGCGGCTTGATCACCTGGTCGTCGGCCTGGTACCAGTCGGACGTGAATTCCCACTTCTGGCCGTTCCAGGTGTGGATGCGCGCCCAGCTTGCGCCCATGTGGTCGACGCACGACGTGCTGATCGGGCGCATCACGCCCTTGAAGCCGAGCGCATCGAGCTTGGCCTGCGTGAGGTTCAGGTTCTCGAGGCCCCAGCGCACCTGCTCGCCGGTCATGTGCTTGCCCTTGCCGAAGCGCTCCTGCGCGGCGCGCACGCCTTCGACGCCGATCATCGCGCTCATCATGCCGCGCATGTACAGCACCTGGCCGACTTCATCCTTCGGGCCCGTGCCTTGTCCCTTGGCGTACACCTTGTCGAGCGTTTCCTTCACGACGGCGGACTGCGGCTCGGCGCCATGCTGCATCGCGAGTGCGTGATAGCCCTTCGCCGCTTCGCCGACGTCCCGGACGTCGGGCTCGGCACCGGACCACCACACGCCGTACATCTTGTCGCGCGGGTAGCCGGTGGCGACTGCTTCCTTCAGCGCCGTCGAGTTCATCACGCCCCAGCCCCACAGGAACACGTAGTCGGGTCGCGCCTGGCGGATCTGCAGCCACGTCGCCTTCTGCTCGACGCCCGGCGCGGTGACCGGCAGCAGTTGCAGCGTGAAGCCTTCCATCGCCGCGCGTTCCTGCAGCAGCTGGATCGGCTCCTTGCCGTACGGGCTGTCGTGGTACACGAGGGCGATCTTCTTGCCCTTGAGCTTGTCCATGCCGCCCTCGCGCTTGGCGACGGCCTGCACCAGGATGTCCGCGCCGGTCCAGTAGGTGCCCGCGATCGGGAAGTTCCACTTGAACACCGCGCCGTCGGCGCTGTCGGAGCGCCCGTAGCCCACGGTCACCAGCGGGATCTTGTCGCCCGGCGCCTTTTCGGTCAGCGCGAACGTGATGCCGGTCGACAGCGGCTGGATCAGCGTCGCGCCGCCGTGCTTGCCTTTCAGGCGCTCATAGCATTCGACGCCGCGCGCGGTGTCGTAGCCGGTCTCGCACTCTTCCCACGAGAGCTTCACGCCATTGATGCCGCCGCGCGCGTTCACCAGCTTCAGGTAGTCCACATAGCCGTCGGCCCACGGCACGCCGTTCGGCGCGTACGGCCCGGTGCGGTACGGCAGGATCGGGAAGAATTGCTCCGTGGCCTGGGCCGACGCGGGACTCGAAACTCCGCAGGTCGCCGCCACCACGGCCGCCGCGAGAAGAACATTGCGCAACTTCATGACTGTCTCCTTTCGATTGAACAACGCACGATGAAAACGAAATTCAGTGAGGGAACGGCCACAGGCGCAGCTTCTGCTTGCCGGTGGACCAGAGCTTGGCGAGCCCGTGCGGCTCGACGATGAGGAACCAGATGATCAGCGCGCCGAATGCGATCAGCTCCGCATGCGAGATGCCGGCCGTGCCGATGTCCAGCCCGACCGACGACGCCAGTACTGGCAGGAACTGGTTCAACGCGATCGGCAGCAGCGTGACGAACGCCGCGCCGATGAAGCTGCCGAGGATCGAACCCAGCCCGCCGATGATCACCATGAACAGCAGGCTGAACGACATGTCCAGCGAGAACGCGGCCGGCTCCCACGAGCCGAGGTAGACGAAGGCCCACAGCGCGCCCGCGACGCCGATGATGAACGAACTCACGGCGAACGCCGACAGCTTCGCGTACATCGGGCGGATGCCGATCACCGCGGCGGCGACGTCCATGTCGCGGATCGCCATCCATTCGCGGCCGATCGCGCTGCGCACGAGGTTCTTCGCCAGCAACGCGATGAGCGTGACGATCGCGAGGCACAGCATGTACTTCTGCGGCGAGTGCTCGAGCGAAAAGCCGAACACCTGCAGGTTCGAGACGGCGGCAGAGCCGGACGGGGTGTCCAGCGTGAACCACTTGATGCGCAGGAACATCCACTCGGAGAAAAACTGCGCGGCGAGCGTCGCGACCGCGAGATAGAGACCCCGCACCCTCAGGCTCGGCAGCCCGAACAGGATGCCGAAGGCCATCGCGCACAGGCCGCCCAGCACCAGCGCGAGCAGCAAGGGCATGCCGGGCACGCGCACGAAGAAGTTGTAGGCGCCATAAGCGCCCACGGCCATGAACGCAGCGGAGCCGAGCGAGATCTGGCCGCAGTAGCCCACGAGGATGTTCACGCCGATCGCGGCCAGCGCGAGGATCAGGAACGGGATCAGGATGGCGCGAAACATGTAGCTGCTCGCCGTGAGCGGCACCACCACATACGCGAACACGAGCAGCAGCGCGACGTACACGCGGTCCTGCACGATCGGGAAGATCTGCTGGTCGGCGCGGTAGCTGGTCTTGAACTGGCCGTTCTCGCGGTAGATCATGTTTTCTAGTCAGTTCCGGGTTTCACACTCGGTCGATGATCTTCTCGCCGAACAGGCCTTGCGGCCGCACGAGGAGCACGAGGAGCGCGAGCACGTACGCGAACCAGATCTCGATGCCGCCGCCGACGAAGTGGCCGAGATAGACCTCGGAGAGCTTTTCGCCGACACCGATGATCAGT
>DATBPW010000212.1:0-1720 GCA_036561125.1 Ramlibacter sp.
GGAGCGCGCGTCGAGGTCGGCGCGCGGCACGAACGTGAGCTTCGAGCCCCACGGCGCGTTCACCGCGCGGTCGGAGAAGATCTTCGTCTCCATGTCGCTCGGGTAGTACGCGTACTGCTTGCCGCCCGACTGGATCACGACAATGCGATCGGACACGTTCCACATCAGCGGCTTGTAGATGACCGTGATGCGGTCCACCGGGTTCTGCTCGATGAAGCCGAGCAGCGAACCCGTGCCGAACGCGAGCGGCAGCTTCGCGTCGATCGCCGATGCGGCGTCCGGCATCGCGTCGGCGCCCATGATCTTGACCTGCTGCGCGAGCTCGGCCTGCTTCTGCACGATCGCGAGCGAATAGGTCGCCGTGAGCGGGATCAGCACGATCACCGCGATCACGAACGCCTTGACGGGAACGGTCTGGATCGCGAACCAGTCCTGCACGCGCGCCCACCCCTTGCGGGCGCGCGCCCAGAGCGACACGGTGTCGTCGGCCGCGGGGACCGATTCGTTGGTGGGTGGGGTCGTCGCCGACAAATCCGACATGGGCATCCTGCTTTCGTGCGCGAACACATGACGCGCGCCCGCAACTGCGCGCGAGTTACTTCAAAAATTCCGGGGAAGCCGCGTTCCCTCGTCCGTGCGGCGCGTGGATGTGCTGTTCTGGTTCTGCAGTGCCGCTGCGACGGGCTTTCGAGGCCTCGTTGTCAGTTGAATCCTACAGAGACCCGGAAGTTCCGGCTACCCGCATGGGCATGCGCAATGCACGCTCCCCGCCCAGCCGTGAAGTATTCACGGCGTGCGCGGGCTGCGAGCCGGGAGTGCCTCAGCTGTAGTGCTCGCCGGCGCGGCCCGGCTTGGCGAATGCGAACGGCGCGAGGCGCCCGGTCTGCTCGCGCGCGCGCTTTTCCGCCTCGGCGATGGCCGCCTGCGCGGTCGGATGGAGCTGCTCGCCCGGCACCTTCGCGCAGCAATGCGCGTCCCAGTAGTTCTCGGGCTTGCCGCGGCAGATCTTGGCGTAGGCGAAGAACGTCGGGCTCGGGCCGCCGGATTCGCCCGCGTAGCTCGCGATGTAGAACCCGTTGAACGGGCCGCTGATGCGCTCCATGCCGTCTCCTTCGCCCGCGCCGTGCTCCGCCGGACGGGTCCGACGCAGTATCCCGACAGGATTCCCGCGCGCGTGTAGGACAACGCCGATTCGTATGCCGCGAAGGGGCTACCCGGCGGGGAACCGAGCGCGCACAATCACGTCCAACGGATTGGCCGGGTTTTCTTCAAGTTTCTTCCCCCGGCCCTTCAGTCCCCCGCACCGCAAGGTCGGGGGATCTTTTCTTTCGTCACGCCGCGGCCGCGAGCCCCTGGCGCAGCCAGTGCAGCGCATCGTGTTCCGCCGCGAACACGGCGACCGACGCGCAGTGCATGTTCACCGGCGGCGGCTCGGGTGCGACCAGCCCGGGGTCGCTCACCAGCCCGATGCGCACATGCGGGTACATCGCGCGGCGCAGCCGGTCACAGATCAGGAACGCGCCCTTCTCTTCCGGCGGCGTCTTCACGCGGCGCAGGTCGACGAGCACCTGGTCCTCGCGCACCCGCGCGACCGCGGCCTTGATGAAGTACGCCAGCTTGAGCGCATCGCCGCTGCGCCACGGGCCCTCCACGATGAAGCGCATCAGGGGAGTTTCATGCCGGGCGACCACGACGAGGTTCATACGCACTGCTCAGGTAA
>DATBPW010000213.1:0-4430 GCA_036561125.1 Ramlibacter sp.
TGCCGGCGGGCGAGCGCGAGGAATTGCTGCAGACGGTCGCCGCGCTGCCGGCCGACGTGTCGGTGCTGCTGATCGAGCACGACATGGACCTCGTCTTCAGTTTCGCCGACACGATGACGGTGCTGGTCAACGGCGGCGTGCTCACCGAGGGCAACCCCGACGAGATCGCGCACAACCACGAAGTGAAGGCCGTGTACCTCGGCCACGAAGTGGAGGCGTTCAATGCCTGAACTGCTCCACGTCGACAAGCTGTGCGCGGGCTATGGCGAGGCGGTGGTGCTCAGCGACGTCTCGTTCTCGCTCGACGAAGGGCAGACGCTGGCACTGCTCGGGCGCAATGGCACGGGCAAGACCACGCTGATCAACACGCTGGCGGGCGCGACGCGGCGACACGACGGCACGATCACGCTTGCGGGCGCGGCTCTTCACACCTTGCCGTCGCACCTGCGCGCGGCGGCGGGCATCGGCTGGGTGCCGCAGGAGCGCAACATCTTCAAGTCGCTCACGGTGGAAGAGAACCTCACGGCGGTCGCGCGGCCGGGCCGCTGGGACGTGAAGCGCGTCTACGAGATGTTCCCGCGCCTGCAGGAACGCAGGACCAATCTCGGCACGCAGCTCTCGGGGGGCGAACAGCAGATGCTGGCGGTGGGCCGCGCGCTGGTCGTCAACCCGAAACTGCTGCTGCTCGACGAGCCGCTGGAAGGTCTCGCGCCGATCATCGTCGCGGAGCTGCTGAGAGCCATCGAACGCATCACGCGCGAGGAAGGGCTCGCGGCGATCGTCGTCGAACAGCATCCGCAAGCGATCCTGCGGATTTCGCACCGCGCGGTGGTGCTCGACCGCGGCACCGTGGTGCACGCGAGCAGCGCGCAGGAGCTGCTGCAATCGCCCGAGCTGCTGGGCAAGCTGCTCGGTGTGGCACGATGAAGCAATGGTGAATCGCAGGCAGGCCGCCGCCGCACTCGCCGCGCTGGCGGGCGGCGCGTCTTTCGCGCAGTCGTGGCCCGCGCGGCCCGTGCGCATCGTCGTGCCGTTCGCGGCCGGCGGCATCGCGGACCTCACCGCGCGTGCGGTGGGCGAGGCATTGGGCGCACGCATCGGCCAGCCGGTGATCGTCGACAACCGCCCCGGCGCCGGCGGTGTGGTCGCGGGAGAGGCCGTCGTGCACGCGCAGCCCGATGGCCACACGCTGCTGTTGATCAGCAACGGCACGGCGGTCAGCGCGGGCTTGTTCAAGCACTTGCCGTTCGACGCGCAGCGCGACTTCGCGCCGGTGTCGCTCATCGGCGTGTTCGGGCTCGGCGTGCTGGTCGCGTCGAACTCGCCCTTCAAGTCGTTCGCGGACCTGCTGGCCGCCGCGAAAGCGAAGCCGGGCAAGCTGAACATCGCGACTGTCGCGGTCGGCAGCACGCAGAACCTCGCGGCGGAATTGTTCAAGTCGAAAGAGGGCATCTCCGCGCAGGTGGTGCCGTTCAATGGCACGCCGGCCGTGATCGCGGCGCTGCGCGGCGGGCAGGTCGATGCGGCGGTGGAGATCCTCGGGCCGGTGAAAGCGCAACTGGATTCGGGCGTGCTGCGCTTGCTCACGACAATGGCGCGCTACGACGTCGCGTCGTGGAACGGCCTGGCCGCACCCGCGAAGACGCCGCCGGCAATCATCGCGAAGATCAACACCGACGTGCAGGCCGTGCTCGCGCAGCCCGACGTGAAGCAAAAGCTCGCTGCGCTCGACGTCGAGGCGCGCGGCAGCACACCGGCCGCACTCGGGTCGCTGCTCGCAAGCGAAACCCGCCGCTGGGGCGACGTGATCGCGCGTGCCGGCATTCCCCGGCAGTAAGGAGAAACAGGAATGAATCCCCAACGCATCGGTGTCGTCGGCTACGGCGAAGTCGGCAAGGTCTTTTCCAGTGGACTGAAGGCGCATGCGCAGCACATGGGCGCGTGGGACCTGAAGTTCGCGCAGCCCGCAACGCGGGACGCCGAGACCGCCCACGCGCGCGGCGCGGGCGTCGACGCGCACGGTTCGATGCGCGAGCTGTGCGAAGCGAGCGACTTCGTGATCTCCGCCGTGACCGCGTCGAACACGCTCGCGGTCGCGCAGGAAGCCGCGCAGTGCATCCGCCCGGGCACGGTGTTCCTCGACCTGAACTCCGCATCGCCCGGAACGAAGCAACAGGCCGCCGCCGCGATCGACGCCGCGGGCGCGACGTATGTGGAAGCCGGCGTGATGACATCGGTGCCGCCGTACGGCATCAAGGTGCCGATGCTGCTCGGCGGTGCGCGGGCGGCGGAACTCGCCACGCTGCTGCAGTCCTGGGGCATGGACGCGAAAGCCGTGAGCGACAAGCTCGGCGTCGCCAGCGCGATCAAGATGTGCCGCAGCGTGATGATCAAGGGCCTGGAAGCCCTGGTGATCGAGAGCTACACGACCGCGCGCGCGTACGGCGTCGAAGACCACGTGTTGCCCACGTTGCAGGAGACCTTCCCGTCGATCGACTGGCCGCAGCAGGGTGCGTACTTCTTCAGCCGCGTCGTGCAGCACGGCAAGCGTCGCGCCGAGGAGATGCGCGAGTCGGCGAACACGGTGCGCGAAGCGGGCTTCGAGCCGATCATGACCGCCGCGATCGCCGGCAAGCAGCAGTGGGTGGCCGATCTCGCGAAGGACGGCGTGTTCAAGGACATCGCCCAGGGCGCGCGCTGGCAGGACTACGCCGACCGGCTCCTCGCGGCGCGCAAGCGCTGACCGGCGCGCGGTTGACGGCGGTCAAGACGCATCGCGCGTGTGCGCGCACGATGTGTGCATGCAATCCTTCCCGCACCACTATCAGGCCCGCGCCACCGGTGGCGTGACGGGCCCCGTCGACGTGCGCGGCCCGGCGCCCGCGGCCATCGAGACCTGGCCGCCGCCCGAATTCGACGGGCAGTTCGGCGAATGGTCGCCCGAATCGCTGCTGGTCGCCGCCGTCGCCGATTGCTTCGTGCTGACGTTTCGCGCCGTGGCGCGCGCGGCGCACCTCGAGTGGGATCGCCTGGACGTCGATGTGGCCGGCACGCTCGAGCGCATCGATGGGGTGACGCGGTTCACGCGCATGGTCGTCGCGCCGCACCTCACCATCATCCACGCGGGCGATGCCCAACGTGTCCAATCGTTACTCGAGAAGGCCGAGCGCGGCTGCCTCGTGTCGAACTCGCTCACGGCGGAAGTCGTCCTGCAGCCGCATCCGGTGACGATTGCGACTGCCGCCGCCGCCTGAACCCGGGCCTTCCCCGATTCTCCGTCGCCGCGCACGGGCCAGAATGGCCCGACAAACCCAAGGAGGACTGGCATGGACGATCCGTGGCGCAGCTACCGCATGCCCGCAGCCGGCGAGCGCCTGCGCGAATACCGCGAACCCCTGCCGCAGCCGCAAGGCACCGAAGTGCTCGTGCGCGTCATCGCCAGCGGCGTGTGCCACAGCGACGTGCATTTCTGGGACGGCTTCTTCGACATGGGCAACGGCCGCCGGGCCGACCTCACGCGCAACATGCCGTTGCCGCTGGCGCTCGGGCACGAAATCTTCGGTGAAGTGGTGGCGACGGGGCCCGACGCGCGCAGCGCGAAGCAAGGCGACCGCCGCATCGTCTACCCGTGGATCGGTTGCGGCGAATGCGACAACTGCCGCGCCGCGCGCGAAGAGCTCTGCACGGGCGCGACGAAGATCCTCGGCCTGAGGCGCAACGGCGGCTTCAGCACGCACGTGCTCGTGCCGCACGAGCGCTTCCTCGTCGATGCGGGAATGATTCCCGATGCCGTCGCGTGCACGTTCGCATGCTCGGGCCTCACCGCGTTCAGCGCGCTCAAGAAGGCGCAGGACGGGCCGCTGCTGGTCATCGGCGCCGGCGGGGTGGGCCTTGCGGCGGTGAAGATGGCGTCGTCGTTCTTCGGCATCGCACCGTTCGTGGCGGACATCGATGCGGGCAAGCGCGAAGCAGCGCTCGCCGAAGGCGCGAAGCAGGTCTTCGACCCGCGGGACACCGACGCCGCCAGGCAACTGGCCAAGGCTTCGGGCGGCGGCGTCGCGACGGCGATCGATTTCGTCGGCGCGCCATCGAGCGTCGGCTTCGCGATGCAGGCCGTGCGGCGCGGCGGCTCGGTGATCGTCGTGGGCCTGTTCGGCGGCTCGATGGACCTGCCGATCTCGACGCTGCCGCTGCGGCCGATCACGCTGCAAGGCTCGTACGTGGGCTCGCTCGCCGACCTGCAGGAGCTCGTCGCGGCCGCGCGCGAGAACGGCGCGCCGAAGATCCCGATCCAGCAACGCCCGCTCGCGGCGGCGCAGGACAGCATCGACGACCTGAAGGCCGGCCGCGTGATCGGCCGGATCGTGCTGCAGCCCTAGGCCTTGCTAGGCATGCGTGAACAGCGGCGGCGTGAGCTTCTCGATCAATTC
>DATBPW010000214.1:0-8393 GCA_036561125.1 Ramlibacter sp.
CATCAAGCGGAAGTCGCCCGCGCCCGGCGGAACCTCGAAGCGGTCGCCGCGGTTCATTAGGCGGTAGAAGACCCTCGTGCCGGCGCGCTTGATGAACGATTCGTCCGAGCGGTTTTCGCGCACGGCGTACACGACGTCGGCACCACCCCGCCAGCGCTCGAGCATTTCGGCGATCAGTTGCGGCGGATGCTGCAGGTCGGCGTCGAGTATCGCGACGACGCCGCCGTGCGCGGCTTCGAGCCCGGCGGTGATCGCGGCTTCCTTGCCGAAATTGCGCGAGAGCTGCAGCAGCCGGAAGCCCGGCTGGCGCGACCACGCGGCACCGACGGCCGCTGTGGCATCGGTGCTGCCGTCGTCGATGAGCAGCACTTCCCAGTTGAGGCCCAGTGTGGGCAATAGCTGGGCCAGGCGCGGCAGCAGCAACTCGAGGTTCTTCGCCTCGTTCTTGCACGGGACGATGCACGACAGCCCCGCGCCGGCCGAACGTTGGCCGGCAGCGGTGGCAGGCAAAGGCGCCGAGCTCGCGTCCATCCACGGATTGTGGCCGAAACCGGCGCGCGGCCCCGAACACGTGTCCAGCACAGAGGCATCTCGTCTGTCCAAGTGCATTGAGGTTGATTGTCTAAGCCTTGGCTGGACAAACGTAGACAGATATGGACAGGAGTTTGTCTCTCACAAGCGACATTCCAGTTGACCATCTGCCTAGACAAACCATATGCTCTGTCTGGACATACTTGGACAGGATGCGCTTTGCTCACGAGCAAGGAAATTCTCGAGAGGACCGGCATTTCGCGGGCCACTCTCAACAACTACATCGCCGCCGGCCTCATCCCGCGGCCCGATGTGTTGCCGCCTGCGCCGGACGACGGAGCCGCACCGCGCATCGGCTATTTCCCGGACGAAACCATCGAGCGCATCCGCTCGATCCAGCGCCTCAAGCGCCAGGGCTGGAGCATCGGGCGCATCTCCGAGCATTTCGCCGGCGGCTCGGCGGCCCCGGCGCGCCATGAGCTCGAAGCCATCGCCGCTTCCACGCCGGCGCTCGCAGCCCCGGCCACCGCACGGCTGGAGCTGGTCGAGGCCGGATCGCCCACGTACCTGGTCGACGAGCAGTTCGCGCTCGCGTGGGTGAACCCCGCGTGCGCGACCAGTGCCTTGTCGCCCGTGCCGGGTCTGCAACTCGGCGATTCGGTGCTCGCCCACCTGCTCGGTTCCGCTGCGCCCGGCGCGCACGCGATCCTGCGGTTCCACCTTGCCGTGGCGAAGGACCGCGGCATCGAGCCCGCCCGGTTCGCCTCCGGCCTGCAGGCCGCTGATGCATCACGCTTGCAGCTGCTGTACGACGAGGTGCGCCCGACGGGTGCGGTGCCCGTCGGGCATGTGAGCCTCGCAGCGACGGGCGGCCTGCCGCTGCGCCTGGGGTTCGCGGTTCATTTCCGCGAGCACCTGCTGTTCGCCTACACGCAGGCTTCGCTGACCGGAACCGCGCCCCCACGAATGGCGGCGCAGGCACCCGCGCTGACTTCGGTCGCCGTGCTGGTCGCGACCTTGCAGGACTCGGGCGGACTGTGGACGCGCCTGTCCCCGCACGAGTACTTCGAGCTGGCCAACGAGACGTGGGCCGAGCTGGAAGGCGTGTTCCGGCGCCACCGGGCCGTGCTCGGCCGCCATCCGGGCGAGGGGCTGGTGTGCTATTTCCTGCGCGAACCGGGCGAAGGTCACCTGTCGAACGCACTCGCGGCCGCGCGGGCTGCGAAGCAGGCGATGCGTGCAATGAGCCACCGCTGGCAGCAGCGCAAGCGCTGGGACCTCGACGTGGCGATGAATTTCGGTGTCGACGAGGGCCAGGAGTGGATGGGCGCGATCGGCGCCGACGAATTCCGCGTGCTCGGCGAAGCGGCCGAGCGGGCCGAACAGCTGTCGCGCTGCGGCCGCGCCGGTTCGATCTACGCGACGCGCGGCTTCATCGGCAAGCTGCCGGCCGGCGAGCGCGCCCAGCTCGCATTCGCCGCGCCCCGCGCCGAACCCGGCACGCGTCCCACCCAACACACGTTCGCGCCGCTTGCCAGCGTGTGTCCCGCCGTTCCGCCGCGCCTTGCCGAAGTCGCGGTCGCCGAAATCCTCGATCCGCCGGCCGCCGCCGCCTGAGAAGGAAAGATTGCCATGTCGTTCTACCAATCGATCCGCAGCGGCCTGCTCGCGCTGTTCAACGTCACCACCGTCGAAGACGCGCCGCCGGCGGAGCAGCCGACGGTCACCATCGACGACGTGCGCGAGGAAATGCTCGAGATGGTCGGGCCGCCGAGCGAGGCGACCGCGCTGCTGGTGCGCCGCATCCGCTACGCTCCCGATCCCCAATCGCTGTGGTTCATGCGCAGCGAGCTGATGGCCCTGCTGGCCCATCGCGAAGGCGAGGTGGTCGCGCGCATGCAGCTGGAGATGCTGTCCGACATGTTCCGCGAGCTGCTGCCGAGCGGCCTGCGGTCGCGGCCGAGCCCGCTGCTCTCCGCGCGCGAGGAGCGGGGGGCTCGCACGGATCGCGGCGACTCCGTGCCGCGCTGACGGCGCGCAAAACGAGGCGCGCCGATTTCAATACACTTGCGCCCTGTTTTGCCTATTTCCCGCGAGAGGCGCCGGGACCCACGATGAAATTCCGCTTTCCCATCGTCATCATCGACGAGGACTACCGCTCCGAGAACACCTCGGGCCTGGGCATCCGTGCGCTCGCGCAAGCGATCGAGGCCGAGGGCTTCGAGGTGCTGGGTGTCACGAGCTACGGCGACCTGTCCCAGTTCGCGCAGCAGCAAAGCCGCGCCAGCGCCTTCATCCTGTCGATCGACGACGAGGAGTTCACTCCCGGCCCGGACCTCGACCCGGCCGTGCTGAACCTGCAGAAGTTCATCGACGAGGTCCGGCGCAAGAACGCCGACGTGCCGATCTACATCTACGGCGAGACGAAGACGTCACGCCACCTGCCCAACGAGATCCTGCGCGAGCTGCACGGCTTCATCCACATGTACGAGGACACGCCGGAGTTCATGGCGCGCCACATCATCCGGGAAGCGAAGTCGTACCTCGAAGGCATCCAGCCGCCGTTCTTCAAGGCGCTGCTCGATTACGCGGAGGACGGCTCGTATTCATGGCACTGCCCGGGGCACTCGGGCGGCGTCGCTTTCCTGAAGAGCCCGATCGGGCAGATGTTCCACCAGTTCTTCGGCGAGAACATGCTGCGCGCGGACGTGTGCAACGCGGTCGACGAACTGGGCCAGCTGCTAGATCACACCGGCCCCGTCGCGGCAAGCGAGCGCAACGCGGCGCGCATCTTCAACGCGGACCACTGCTTCTTCGTCACGAACGGCACGTCCACCTCGAACAAGATCGTGTGGCACCACGAGGTCGCCCCCGGCGACGTGGTGGTGGTGGACCGCAACTGCCACAAGTCGGTCCTGCACGCGATCATCATGACCGGGGCGATTCCCGTGTTCCTCAAGCCGACGCGCAACCACTTCGGCATCATCGGGCCGATCCCGCAGTCGGAGTTCTCGCCGGAGTCGATCAAGGCGAAGATGCGCGCGAACCCGCTGCTGGCGGGCGTCGATCCGGAAACGGTCAAGCCACGCATCCTGACGCTCACGCAGTCCACTTACGACGGCGTGCTGTACAACACGGAACAGGTCAAGGGCATGCTCGACGGCTATGTCGAGGCGCTGCATTTCGACGAGGCCTGGCTGCCGCACGCGGCGTTCCACCCGTTCTACGGCAACTTCCATGCGATGGGCAAGAAGCGGGCGCGGCCGAAGAAGTCGCTCGTCTACTCCACGCAATCGATCCACAAGCTGCTGGCGGGCATCAGCCAGGCCAGCCACGTGCTCGTGCAGGACGCCGAGGAGAACAAGCTGGACCGCAGCCTCTTCAACGAGGCGTACATGATGCACACGTCGACCAGCCCGCAGTACTCGATCATCGCGAGCTGCGACGTCGCGGCGGCGATGATGGAGCCGCCCGGCGGGACCGCACTGGTCGAGGAATCGCTGCTCGAGGCGCTCGACTTCCGCCGCGCGATGCGCAAGGTCGACCAGGAGTACGGCAAGGACTGGTGGTTCAAGGTCTGGGGCCCGGACAAGCTGGCCGAGGAGGGCATCGGGCGTGCCGACGACTGGATCATCAAGGGCGAGGCGCGGACGGCCAAATGGCACGGCTTCGGCAACCTGGCCGAAGGCTTCAACATGCTCGACCCGATCAAGTCCACGATCGTCACGCCGGGCCTGGACCTCAACGGCAAGTTCCACAAGACCGGCATCCCAGCGTCGATCGTCACGCGCTTCCTCGCGGAGCACGGGATCATCGTGGAGAAGACGGGCCTGTACTCGTTCTTCATCATGTTCACGATCGGCATCACCAAGGGCCGGTGGAACACGCTGCTCACGGCACTGCAGCAGTTCAAGGACGACTACGCGCGCAACCACCCGATGTGGCGCATCCTGCCGGAGTTCTGCCAGCAGTTCCCGCGCTACGAGCGCATGGGCCTGGCCGACCTGTGCCAGCACGTGCACGAGCTCTACGCCAAGTACGACATCGCGCGCCTGACCACCGACATGTACCTGTCGGACCTGCAGCCCGCGATGAAGCCGAGCGACGCCTTCGCGCGCATCGCGCACCGCGAGACCGAGCGCGTCGAGATCGACCAGCTCGAAGGCCGCGTGACGACGTCGCTGGTCACGCCGTACCCGCCGGGCATCCCGCTGCTGATCCCGGGCGAGGTCTTCAACAAGAAGATCGTGGACTACCTGTGGTTCGCGCGCGAGTTCAACACGGTGTGCCCGGGCTTCGAGACCGACATCCATGGACTGGTCGAGGAGACCGGCGCGGATGGCAATCCGCGCTACTACGCGGATTGCGTGAAGCGGTAGCGGCCCTGCGGCACCCGCTCATCCCGCGGGCGGGCAACTCGTCGCGGGATTCCCGCGGTTCGTCGCATCCCGCTCGCGGCGCGCCGGGCGCGTCCCTACAGTCCTCTCCAACAGGCCGCGACGGCCTGAACCGGAGAGATACGATGAAGACGCAAGCAGTGCAACCCCTGGTCTCCACCGCCGCCCGCATCGCGACGGCACTGGCTGTCGTGGCCTTCGTCGGCTGCGCCTGGGCGGCCGCAGGGCACGAAAGCGAGAAGGCCGTGCTCACGAGCGCCGCCGCCATGGCGCCGGGGCCGCTGTATGTCACGCTGCCGAGCGTGGAGATCGTCGGGCACCGTGATGCCGCTCCCGCCGAAACCGCGGTCGCGGCCAACGGCGACCCCCGCGCGGCCGGCGCACTCTGATCGGGCCGACCCGGCAGGCAGGAATAATCAGGCATGGAACAGGACAAGAGGACGAACGCCGACCTGCCGCGGCGCGAACCCGTGATCGATTGGCTGGTGCGGGTCAACGGGCAGATCAGCTCGTGGGCCGCATCGATGTCGTGGTGGCGGCTGTTGCTGCTGTTCGTCATCGTGATGGCGGCAGCGGGCATCCTGTCGGACCAGCTCCACCTGCATCACGACAAGGTGAAGGTCGTGCGGGAGCGGGGCCACGGCAAGGACGTCGACGTCGTGATCGGCGGCCGCGAAGGGATCCACATCACGCAGCGGCGCGCGCCGCCCGCCGCACCGGCCGCTTCGCAAGACGCGAGCGGTGCCGACGTGCCCCCCGTCCCCGGCGTCCCCGGCGTGCCCGGCAAGGACGCGAACGACGACGACGATGACGAAGACGTGCCGCAGGTCATCACGCGCACGGCCTACACCTTCGGCGGCTTCATCGGCGACCTCGGCTCGGCGATGATCGTCATCGTGTTCGCCTACCTGATCGCGTCGAAGGTCATCGTGCGCAAGGTGGCGCAGGCGGACGCGAAGGTGAAGTCGGCGCAAAGCGCCGCCGAGCGCGAAGCGATGGAGCGCCAGCTGGTGCAGGCGCGGCTTCAGGTGCTGCAGGCGCAGGTCGAGCCGCACTTCCTGTTCAATACGCTGTCGGCGATCGACTACCTCATCGAGACCGATCCGCCCCGTGCGAGCCAGATGCAGAAGGCGCTGATCACCTACCTGCGCGGCGCGCTGCCGCAGATGCGCCAGGAATCGTCCACCCTCGGCCGCGAGCTGCGCCTGATCCGGTCCTTCCTCGATTTGATCAAGATGCGCATGGAGGACCGGCTCGACGTGGAGTTCAACGTGCCCGAGGGCGCGGAGAGCGCCGAATTCCCGCCGATGATGTTGCAATCGCTGGTGGAGAACGCGATCAAGCATGGGATCGAGCCCAAGCCGGAAGGCGGCAAGGTCACCGTCGCCGCCCGGATCCAGAACGGCCAGCTCTGGGTCGAAGTGAAGGACACCGGGATCGGCATCCCGAACACCGACCGGCTCGAAAGCCCCACGTCGGGCACCGGCCTCGGCCTGCAGAACATCCGCGAGCGCCTGGGCATGCTGTACCCCGGCAAGAGCCGGCTGATCCTCATGTCCGACGACACGCAAGGCACCACGGTCAAGATCGTCGTGCCGTACCAGGTCGGCGCGCAATCCGTGGCGACGGGCGGCCTGCGGGAGAAAACGGCATGACGACGAACACCCCCCCTGTGACGGCCGTGATCGCCGACGACGAGCGCCTGCTGCGCGAGCAGCTCAAGACGCGCCTGCAGTCCGTGTGGCCGGAGTTGGAGATCCTCGGCGAGGCGCGCGACGGCAACGAGGCGCTCGCCAAGGCCGACGAGCTGCGCCCCGACGTGATCTTCCTGGACATCCGCATGCCGGGCATGACCGGCATCGAGGCTGCGCGCGAAATCCTTGCGCTGCCCGGTTGGCAAGGCGAGATCGTGTTCGTGACCGCGTACGACGAATACGCCGTCGCGGCGTTCGAGCAGGGCGCACTCGACTATCTCCTGAAGCCGGTCGAGCCCGGGCGCCTCGCGCAGACGGCGCAACGCGTGAAGGCGCGCCTCGCGCAGCGCACCACACCGCCGGCGGCGCAGGACGAAGAAGCGCTCGATGCGCTGATGGAAAAGCTGTCGAAGCTGCAGCAGGGCATGGTGACGCGGCCGGCCGAGCCGCTGCGCTGGATCCAGGCCACGAGCGGCAGCACCACGAAACTGATCGACGTGAAGGACGTGCTGTTCTTCAAGTCGGACGAGAAGTACACGCGGGTGCAGACCCGCGACCAGGAGGCGTTCATCCGCACGCCGATCCGCGAATTGCTGCCGCAGCTCGATGCGCAGCAGTTCTGGCAGATCCATCGCAGTGCGATCGTCAACCTGGGAGCCATTGCGGCAGTGACGCGCGACGACACGGGTCGCCAGCGCGTTCACATCCGCGAGCACGCCGAGGTGCTCGAGGTCAGCCGCAGCTTCGCCCACCTGTTCCGCGCGTCCTGACCGAGGCAGGAACAGGTGGGTCGCTTTTTGCCTTAGCCGTCCGCGAGCGCCACGGCCGAGTGGCTGAAGCCACCGTCGACGTACGTGATTTCCGAGGTCACGCCCGCCGCCAGGTCGCTCAGCAGGAACGCTGCCACATTGCCCACGTCTTCGATCGTCACGTTGCGGCGCAGGGGCGCGCCCGACGCGACGATGTTCAGCAGCTTGCCGAAGTCCTTGATGCCGCTCGCGGCCAGCGTCTTGATGGGCCCCGCGCTGATGCCGTTCACGCGGATCGACCGCCCGTCCGCCAGCTTGCCCACCGCTTCGGCCAGGTAGCGCACCGATGCCTCGAGCGATGCCTTGGCCAAGCCCATCGTGTTGTAGTTGGGGACCGAGCGCACCGCGCCGAGGTAGGTGAGCGTCAGCAGCGCCGCCTTGTCGTTGAGGTACGGCAGCGCGGCCTTCGCCATCGCGGGGAAGCTGTAGGCGCTGATGTCCTGGGCAATGCGGAAGTTCTCGCGGGACAAGCCCTCGAGGAAGCTGCCGGCGATCGCTTCGCGCGGCGCGAAGCCGATGCTGTGCACGAACCCGTCGAATCGGGGCCACGTGGCGGACAGGTCGCCGAAGAGCTTGTCGATTTGCGCGTCGTCGCCGACGTCGCAGTCGAAGATGAGCTGGGACCCGAACTCAGCCGCGAACTCCGTGATGCGGTCCTTGAACCGTTCGCCGACGTAGCTGAACGCGAGCTCCGCACCTTGGGCCTTGCAGCACTTGGCGATGCCGTACGCGATCGAGCGGTTCGAAAGCACGCCGGTGATGAGGAACTTTTTTCCCGCGAGGAAACCCATGGAGAGGTCCGGTTGAGTTGAAGAAGTGCCCAGAATTCTAAGCATGCGAGGTTTCGCGTTCCTTGTCGCGGCGTTCGTGACGTCCGTCGCGTGCGCCGCGCCCGGCTATTCGGTGTGGGGAACGTTCAAGTATCCGCCCGGATTCGACCATTTCGACTACGTCAACCCGAA
>DATBPW010000215.1:0-9406 GCA_036561125.1 Ramlibacter sp.
CCGAAGAACGCGCGCTCGAACGGTTGCACGTGCTGCATGTCGCGGCGCGCGATGTCGTTGCATTCGAGCGCCTCTTGCAGCAGGCCGGCCCACGAGTAGGCCTGGCACAGCGACGTGTGGGCGACACACACCCGGCCGGGATCGCGGTCCACGTCGATGTAGAGCAGCGCCTTCTTCACGCGCTCGACGTAGCCGTCGGCGGGGCCGCCGCTGCCGACCAGCATGCGGCCTTCGATCGTCAGCAGCCACGGCACGAGGCGGTCGTCGCCCTGGGTCGCGAACTGCAACGCCTCCTCGATCAGCGGCGCGACCTGCTCGAGGGTCATGCCTTCGCGCCAGCCGAGCATCGCGATCCTCGCACCCGCGGTTGCGCGCGTGCGGTCGATCGCCTCGGTGCGCTCGACGTTCTCGAGCAGCGTGCGCACTTTCTTCCAATGGCGCATCGACTGCGGCGCGTGCAGCGAGCCGAGCCAGGTGGCGGCGCGCTCGTAGTACGCCGCCGCCTCGAGCGCGAGGCTTGCCTGCTCGAAGTGGTAGGCGATGAGCGCCGCGTATTCGTCGGCGTCGGCGCCGTAGTACAGCTCCATCGCCGTCGCGACACTCGAATGCACCTGCCCGCGCCGCACCTTCAGTTGCGTGCCGTAGGCGACCTCCTGGATCAGCGGATGGCGGAACGCGAAGCTGCGCCCGCCCAGCATCGGCTGCGGCAGGATCAGGCCGGCCTGGCACAGGCCATCCAGGCCATGCTCGATCTGCGCGGCGAGCGGACTCGCCACATGTTCGAGCACCGCCAGCGGGATCTCCTTGCCGATGATGGCGCACATCTGCAGCAGCGTCTTCTCGGGTTCGCCCAGGCGGTCCAGGCGCGCGCCGATCACGGCCTGCAAGGTCGCGGGCAGCATGCGTTCGACGGCTTCGAGGCCGCCCAGCGGCAAGCCCGTGTCGTGCGCGATGAGGCCGCTTTCCGCGATGGTGCGCACCAGCTCCTCGGCGAAGAACGGGTTGCCGCCGCTGCGCCGGCACACCAGCTGGCAGATCTCGGGCAACGGGGTGACGCGCGACAGCAGTTCCGTTGCGAGCGCGGCCATGTCCGCCGGCGCGAGTTCGCCCAATTCGAGCTGCAGGAAGTTCGGCAGCCGCAGCCACGGCGCGCGATAGGCGGGCCGGTAATTGAGCAGGAGCAGCGTGTGCGTGCCGGCGACGGCTTCGGCGAGCGCCGAGATGAATTCTTCGCTGGCATCGTCGATCCACTGCAGGTCTTCGATGACGATGACGCGCCGCGCGCCGGCGTCGAGCCGCACGAGCTGCTTGAGCAGGGCTGCGACCCGTGCCTGCCGCGCACGCGGGCCGAGCGCCGCGGCCGGCGCATCGGGCAGCGCCACGCGGAAGAACTCGTGGAGCAGCGCGAGGTCTTCTGCTTCCAGCTGCATCGGCGCGAACGCGGCGGCGATCCGCTCGCGCGCCGCCGGTGCATCCGTCCCCGGCGTGATGCCGAAGAAGAACGTGCGGAACAGTTCGAGCACAGGTTGCATCGGCAGCGAATGGCCGTACAGCTGCGCGCGCACCTCGTACACCGGCACGCCGCGGGCCGTGCACGATCGCGCGAACACTTCGCACAAGCGGCTCTTGCCGGTGCCCGGCTCGGCCGAGATGCCGAGCACGTTCACCGTGTCGGGTGCGCCGACGTCGGTGAAGACCTGCTGCAGCATCGCGAGTTCGCGGTCGCGGCCACGGAACGTCGTTCGCGCGAGGTGGGCCGACGCGTTGCGCCGTGCCGAAGCTTCGACGCCTTTCAGCGTGAGAATCTCGACGAGGTCGGGAATGCCCTTGAGCCGGTGCAGCCCCAGCGTTTCTGCGATGCAGCCTGTGCCGGCCGCGTCGCGGCACGCTGCCGTCAGGCAGATGCCGGCGGGCTGCGCGAGCGCGATCACGCGGCTCGCAAGGTGGATCGTCAGCCCGTGCGCGCCGCCGCCACGGCCGTCCTCGGCGTCCTCCGGATCGGATGCGACCTGGCCCGAGTGCAGTCCGACGCGGATGCGCAAGCCATCGCCACCCTGGTTGAACGCCGCCTGCATGTGCAGCGCAGCCTGGCAGGCGAGCAACGCGTGGCCTTCGAGCGAGCGGGGCACGCCGAACATCGCCATGACGCCGTCGCCGAGCGTGCGCAGCACCGTGCCGCCGAAGCGCTCGATGGAGTGGCGCATGCGCAGCACCGCGGGACGCAGGCGCGCCATCGCCTGTTCGGGATCGATGTGCGCGACGAGGTCGGTGGAGCCGACGATGTCGGCGAAGAGGACGGTGGCCTGCTTGAGCTCGCCCCACTTCGGCACGACGGTGTCGCCCGCACCCGCCGGCGATGCGTTGACGACGCTGCCGCAATTGCCGCAGAAGCGCGCGCCGAAGTTGACGTCATGCCCGCACCTGGCGCACGCCAGCTGCAACTGCTTGCCGCAGTTCTCGCAGTACTTGTTGCCTGCGGGGTTGACAGTCGTGCAGGACCGGCAACGCATGGCCTTGCCCTCCCTCCTTTCGTGCGATGGGCATCGCACCAATGGAGGATAGCAAAGGAAGCGTTTCAACCGGGCCCCACGCCCACCTTTTCCCACGCCGCATGCACGGCGTGTTGTTCTTTCGACGCGCTGCCGAACAGGCGCGATGCGCACTCGAGCGTCGCCTTCGCGGCATCCGCAAACGTGGCTTTCGCGTCGAGCAGTGGAATCGCGTCGTACCAGATGCGGCCCGCGTGCTCCCACGCATGGCCACCAAGGGCGTGCGCGCACAGGTAGAACGCGTGGTTCGGGATGCCCGAATTCGCGTGCGCATCGCCGCCTTTCACGTACTTCGACATGTGCGCCACCTGGTGGTCACCTTCGTAGGTGACGGCCGGGTTGCCCGGGTCCTTCAGCGAGCGAACCGCGTGGCCGAGCGCCGGCGCGAGGATGCCTTCGCCCACCAGCCAGTCGGCGTGCGCGGCGTCCTGCTTCGCGTGCCATTGCTTGGCGAGCGACGCGAACACGTCCGAGGTCGATTCGTTCAACGCGCCTGCTTCGCCCGCGAGGTCGGGCTTGCCGCCGCGCATGACCACGCCGAGCCCACCCGGGATCGAGTGCTGCGTGACCGCGTGAGCGAGCTCATGCGCGACGATGCCCAGCGAACGCGTGAAGCCGCCGATGTGGACGCCGTCGCCGTCACCGAACAGCATCTCCTCGCCGTTCCACATGGCATTGGTCCAGGCTTGACCGTAGTGGATGGAAGCGGGCACGTCCATGCCGTGGCCGTCGAGCGAGTCGCGGCCGAACACCTGCGAGAAGAACTGCAGCGTGATGCCGACGTTGTCGTAGGCTTCGTTCGCTGCCTTGTCGGCCACGGGCTGCGCACCTTCGGCGCGAACGAGCCGGCCGGGCAATTGCTCCTTGCCGCCGGCGTCGCAGATGATGCGCTGGTGCTTTCCGGATGGGGCTGCACGGGCAGCGAGCTCGCTCGCATGCCGCTGCGAACGGATGCGGTCGGCTGTCGCCTGGTGGTGCTGTGCGGCCCGCGTGTCGCCCGTCTTGGCGGCCACATGGTCGATCAAGCGCTGCGGCAGCGCGCAGCAGGCGCAGCGCAGCCTCACCACCGCGCGGGCAGCTTCTTCTTGAGCGTGATCCGCTTGACGCCCAGCTCGATGTAGCCGCCTTTTTCGAGGTCCTTGAGCAGCCGGCTGACCATCTCGCGCGATGCACCGACGCGGCTGGCGATCTGCTGGTGCGTGATCTGCGTGATGGTGATCGGCTTGTCGGGCGCGGCCGGGCCCTCCTGGTTTTCCAGCGTCGCGATCACGCGGCCGTAGACGTCGAGCAGGGCCATGTTGCGCGCCGTCTCGGTGGCCGCGCGCGCGCGGCGGATCACTTGCGACACGAGCTCGAGCGCGAACTCCGGCTCCTCGGCGAGGTGGTCGCGCAGACCGTTGCGGCTGACGACCGAGCACGTGCTGGGCTCGAGTGTCATCACCGACGCGGAGCGCGGGCCGCCATCGAGCCACATCTCGGCGAAGTAGTCGCCGGACTCGACGATGTTGTAGGTGATCTCGCGGCCGTCGGCGTCGTTGGAATACACCTTGACGCGGCCCTGCAGCAGCACGAAGAGCGAATCGCCGATCTCGCCCTCGTTGATGATGACCGTGTTCTTGCGATAGGTGCGGAACGCGCCGCGCAGCGCCAGCGCGCGCAGGCTGGGGCTCAGGCTCGCCACCAGCTTTTCCTGCGCCGCCGATGGATTCGGCATGACCATTGTTGTGCTCCCCGACTCGCGGACCACTCTAGCATGAGCCGTGCGCCGCGCAGCCGGGAATCACCCGCGCTGTTGCATCCGCGTCAGTGCATGGCCTCGTGCGGGAACGCCGGCGCGACCGCCGGCAGCACGGCGACGCGCTGGACCAGTTCGCGCACGCTGCTCGTGCGGGTCTTCGCGCAGATGCTGCGCACATGGCTGCGGACCGTGGACACGGCCACGCTCAGCTGCGCGGCAATCTGCGGCGCGGATTGCCCGGCGCAAAGGTTCGCCAGCACCAGCTCTTCGGCCGGCGTGATGGCGTGCTTGCGCGCGAAGAAGCCGAGCATCAGGGAGTCGCACAGGCTCGCCCGCGAGAAGACCAGCGCGCAGCGCGGGCAATCCCCAACCTGCGGCTTCACCGGCACGACCGCGACGCCGAGGGCCAGGCCTTCGAGCGCGGCGAGGTTCACAAGGCTGCGGCGGCCGGCGGCTGCGCGCGCGATCGCCACCTGCAGGTCGCGGTCGCACTCCGGGCGGCACGCCTGGACCAGGCCGCCTTCCCACAGCGCGATCGCCACTGCGCGCACCAGCTCGTGCCGCGCCGCCTGGTTCGCATGGAGCAACCGGCCCTCCGCCGTGGTGAGCACGACGCCGTGCGCGAGTTCGTCCATCAATGCGGCCAGGTCCGCGCGGGACCCGGCCGCATTCTCGGCCCCTTGGCCGCTTCCTCCCTGCTTTCCCTCTTGCTTGCCCTCTTTCGCGATCAGTTCCATACGACCTCCACAACAATGTGGAGCGAAGCTTAGGAACGGGAGGGCGCCGCCGGTTATGAAATGCGCACCCGCTTTGTGTGCGAAATTCACACCCCTGCGGCGAGGAACTGCATCGTGTGCGCGGCGATTTCGGGCCGGAACGCGAGCTCCACGTGCGCGACGCCGCGCACGAGGCGGTTGTCCGCGCCGGGCAGCGTGGCCGTCGACGCGGGGAACACGATGTTGTCGCAGTTCGAATACCAGCACGTGAACGGGACCGAGCGGCGGTGCTGCGCGAGCTGCGCGACCCATTCGCCCTCGAGGCGCATCTGGATGCCGTTCGACGTGTGGCCGAAGTGACCGAGCCACGTGCCGCGATGGGGCGAGCCGATCGTGACCACGTGATGCACGCGCGCCGACGCGTCCTTCGCGCGCAACCATGCGCGCGCCGCGAGGCCGCCCATGCTGTGGCACACGAGAATGGGCGCGAGGCCGCCGCTCGCTTCGGTCACGCGCGTCACGGCGCGGTCGATCGTGTCCGCATACCTGTCGATCGAGCCGAACACGGGTTCCATGTTGACGGCGATGAACGGATGACCCGCCGCGCGCAGCTCGCGCATCCACGGATTCCAGAAGCCGCGATTGCACACGAACCCGTGCAGGAACACGACGCCGCGCCGCGGCGACGGCGCGAGCGAATCGCTCTCGGCACGCCAGCGGAACGGCTGGCGCCAGAAAAACACTCGCAGCGCCATGCAGGTCTCGCCCCACCATGCGCGCAGTGCTTCGCCCCAAGTGGGTCGCGGCGCGTGCGCATCGCCGACGAACCGCAGCAGCACGAATTCGGCCGCGAGCACGATCGAGTAGCCGAAGAAGATCATGACCGCTCCGCCGATCGCGATGGCCGGCGAGTGCGGCCACCGCCACGCGAGCCATGTCGACGAGAGCACCAGGAGCCCCACCACCAGCACTTGCTGCAGCCGGGCCAATGACGAGCGTTCGGGCATCAGGCGAGTGTCGCCGCGCCTGCGCCGAGGCGTTTCGCGAGGCCTTGCGCCAGGCGATTGACGATGCCGTAGATCGACAGTTGCGGATTCGCACCGACGCTCGTCGGGAACAGCGAGCCGTCGTGGATCGAGAGGTTCTCCAGCTGCCAGTGCACGCCGTCCGGGCGCGCGACGCCGAGGCGCTCGTCGCCGGCCATGCCGCAGCCGCCCATCACATGCGCGCTCACGACCTTCGTGAGCAGCGGCTTCATCGGCAGCCGCGCGATCGCTTCGCGCGCCTCGCTCCAGGATGCATAGGGGCGTGCGAGCTCATGCAACGGCTGCACTTCGCGGGCGCCCGCCGCGAACTGAATCTCGGCCATTGCGAGCAACGCGCGCCGCGCGCCTTCCATGACGAACTCGCCCAAGGCGTAGTCGAGCACCGGCGAGCCGTCGCCGCGCAGCTTGACTTCGCCGCCGGGCGACTGCGCATGGAAACCGTCGCGCAGCAGCGCGAGCAGCACGTTCGTCTGCGCGAACTGGCGCAGCGCGCGCGCCTGCGCGGTGCCGAATCCCATGACCGTCGACGCGAAGATCACCGGATGCAGCGGCGGCGCCTCGAGCTTGAACCCGATTGGCCCGTCGACCGGCTGCGTGTGCAGGAAGTGGTCGGTGTAGATCGACTGCGGCGCGCCCTGCCAGCCGCGCACGTCCTGCGGCATCACGGCCGCGGAGAGCACGACGGGATGCAGGAACGTGCGGATGCCCAGCCGCCCGTGCGGATCGGGCGCTTGCGAGCGCAACAGCACCGCCGGCGAATTGATCGCGCCGGCCGCGAGCACGTAGTGCCGCGCGACGACTTCGGTGCCGGGCCGTCCGGCACTGGCGCCGTTCGGCCGCACTGCTTCGCACTTGAGCGCGCGCACGCGGCCGCCGGCAATCAGGAATTCCTGTGCGCGGGTCTCGACCAGCAGCAGCGCGCCGCGATCGAGCGCAGCCGGGATCGTGGTCAGCAGCATCGACTGCTTCGCGTTCGTCGGGCAGCCCATCCCGCACGAGCCGAGGTTCCAGCAGTCCTTGACGTTGCGCGCGATCGCCGCGGCGGGGATGCCGAGCTTGGCCGCGCCGCGGCGCAACAGCTCGTTGTTCGCGTTGGGCGCGGTGAGCCACGTCGAGATGTTCAGGCGCGCTTCGGCCTGCGCGAAGTACGGCGCGAGCGCGTCGCTGTCGTAGCCGTCCAGCTTGAAATGCGAGCGCCAGAAGTCCAGCGTCTCGCCCGGCGTGCGAAACGAGCTGGTCCAGTTCACGGTGGTGGAGCCGCCGACGCAGCGGCCTTGCAGGATCGTGATCGCCTTGTCCGCCGTCTTGCGCGCCGCGCTCTCCTGGTACAGCGATGGATACGCTTCGGACTCGAGCTGGTTGAAGTCGCTGCTGGTCTTCAGCGGCCCTTCCTCGACGATCACGACCTTCAGGCCTGCCTTCGCGAGCAGTTCCGCCGTGACCCCTGCACCGGCGCCCGAGCCGACGATCGCGACGTCGCACGCGATGCGCGGCGGCGGGTCGCCGAACGCGCCGCCTGCCACGCGCCAGCCGCGCCGCAGCCCTTCCCGCACAGGATCCGGACGACTGCTCATGGGATCAGATCCCTTCGGGCCCGGGATAGCCGAGCGTGCCCCATGTCGAACGATCGGCGAAGTACGCGGCGCCGACGATGTCGTGCAGCGCCTGGTAGGCCTGCTGCCGCAACGCAATCGAGGACAGGCGCATTTCGTCGAGCGCCGACTGGATTTCGCCGACCGCGGCCTGCGGCCAAGGTCGCTCGAGCCCCGCGAAGATGCGGCGCCCCGGCGCGCTGGCGAGCAAGGCAAGCAGTTGCGACAGCTCCTGTTGCGCGGCCGGCGGGAGGTTCGCGACGAGCGCGTCGATGCGCGCCAGCGTTGCGTCGATGGCCTGCGCACGCGCGGCCGCACCTTGCGGCAACACCCCCGCCAGCAGGCCGCGTGCGGCGGCCGCGAAGACATCTCGGGCGGGCGCAGTGAGGCGGGCGTCGCGCAAGCCGGGCGTGAGCAGGGCGAGCGAGCCGCCCGCCACGAGCAGCACCGCGGCCGATCCGGCGCCCAACGCGAGCCATGTCCTTCTTCGCATGTGGACCACTATCGCACGCGGATGCGCGCTGTTCCTAGGGCGCCGCGCCTAGATAGACTCGCATCCCATGGAAGCCGCACAGACCATCCGGCAAGCCGTGGCGCGAGTGAACCAGCTGCGCACGGCCGAGGCCGCGCAGCCCGCCTTGCGCGGCGCGGTGCGAACGATCAAGTCCTTGCAGGGGCGGCGCTTCGCGGCGACGTATGCGGACATGATGGCGGGCGGCCCGTACGCGGCGGCGTCGCGCTTCTTCCTCGAGGAGCTGTACGGCGACCGCGACTACGCGGACCGCGACGCGCAGTTCGCGCGCATCGCCGGCGCCATCGACAAATTCTTTCCGCAGCTCGTCGTGCAGACCGCAGTGAACCTGGCGCTGCTGCACTCGCTCACCGAGGACCTCGATTACGCGATGGCCGTGCAATGGCTCGCGGAGGACGCAAGCCTTGGAGACGCGGCGCGCTACGTGAACGCCTGGCGCGCGGTCGACCGCCGCGTCGACCGCCTGGCGCAGCTGAAGGACGTGATCGCGCTCGGTGAGGAAATGAGCCGCCTGACCCGCGCGCCCGGGCTGCGCACGATGCTGCGCATGATGCGCGGGCCTTCCGTCGCCGCCGGCCTGTCGGCCCTGCAGCGTTTTCTCGAGGCCGGCTTCGATACCTTCGCGGCCATGGCGCGTGGCGGCCACGCGCCGACGTTCCTCGGCACGATCGAACAGCGCGAGTCGGCGCTGATCGCCGAAATGTTCGACACACCGGCTGTCGCTTGCGAGACGCGCCTCGCCAGGCTCCTAGGACAAGCACCGTAACCGCACGCCGCGTGCGGCCGGACAATCCGCGCGAATGGAGCAAACGACACCCATGCAGAAGCCCTGGCTCGCCAGCTACCCGCCCGAAGTCCCGCATGAAATCGACCCGGGCCAATACCGCTCGCTGGCGCAGTTGCTGGAGGAGTCGTTCCGCAAGAACGCGTCGAAGCCGTTTTCGGTGTGCATGGAGCGTTGGATGACCTACAGCGAACTCGACGACCTGTCGCGCTCGCTCGGCGCGTGGCTGCAAGCGCAAGGCCTCGAGCCCGGCGCGCGCGTCGCGATCATGCTGCCGAACATTCCGCAGTTCCCGGTGACGATGGCAGCGGTGCTGCGCGCGGGCTACACGTGCGTCAACGTGAATCCGCTCTACACCCCGCGCGAGCTCGAACACCAGCTGAAGGATTCGGGCGCGACGACCATCGTCATCCTCGAGAACTTCGCGAAGACGCTCGCGGAGGTGATCG